>WFPV01000175.1 GCA_015487405.1 Aquifex sp.
GTGGCAGAGGCGTTTTAGAAATTCAAGGCCCCTTTCCTTGTACTGGGTCAGTCTTCTGAATGTGATGTCTGCCCCAACGAAGTGAAGGTTGTAGCCGTTTCTTTTTGCTATCTCGTAGGCTATCTTCCTGAGGGTTGTGTTCTCGAAAGCTGTCGTTGTCTTGGTTCTGAAGCTCAGCTTCACGTCCTTTGCGAGCGCCCTTATGGTCATTTGAGAGCCGTTCCGCGAGAAGGAGTAAGTGTAGGAGTCTATGTAGAATGTTCCCGCAAACCTGTTCTGTTCTTCGTAGCCAAACTTAACGAGAAGTGACGAGCCTCTTGAAGGCGGGTTGTCCCTGAAGAAGAATGTGGGATCGGCGACGGTGATTTCAACGTCGTCCGTTTCGTCCTTTTCGAGCCCGTCGTTGTCTATGTACCTAAAAGATATTAGGTAGGGTGTTATATAGGCGGAGACGTCTTGATTGTTCAGTTCAACGTAGAGATAAGGCTTGATGCCTAATCTGGTACCCACGGAGGTTTTACCTCCTCTTCCGTTTCAACCACAACGTAAGGTATCCTGAGCTTCACTCCCGACGGCGGGTATGGCTTGCCTATGAACTGGGGGTTTTCAAGGAGTATGGGTTCGTAGAGGTAGGGGTTCCCGTAGAACCTGTAGGCTATGGTGTCCCACCTGTCTCCCTCTTTAGCTATGTACTCCATATCAGCTCACCTTTTCAACGTAAGAGTATTCCTTGTCTTCAAGCTTACGTTTTTTGTAGTTGTATGCAGTCACCTGGATCTTCTCAGGCTTTTTCTTCTCTACCGCAGGTCCCTTCATTTTTATCTTCTTGGTTTGTATCTCCTTGGCTTTGAACTCGCTCAGCTCTATATCGCAGGTTATCTGAACGGGCTTTCCCCATGCGTCTATCTGCTCGTAGCGTGCGGATATTTTCTGGAGCACATAATCACCTATAATCTGGGAAGCTACAATTAACTTTGCGGGCTCCCCCCGTTCTGCCAGCTCCTTGAGTTTGTTGTATTCTTCTCTCGGGTTGCACCATTCCCTGTGCCATTGAACCGAGAGGGTGAGTTTCTGAAGTTCCGTTCCCATGTGCTGGAGGAGGGAAGGAGGGAAAGTGGTTTCAAGTCTTGACCAGATGTACTCATTTTCTTCCGAGTGTTCTCTATACGAGAGGATCTCAAAGACCACATCCCCGAGCTGGGCGTACTGCATGTGAGTGAGTTTAAGAAAGGCTTCCGGGAAGGGCAAGGAATATTTTCAGATATTTCAAAGAGTCTCAGGAGCTGTAAGCTTTATGGTAGTCTTCTTCCTCAAACAGGTGAAAGATCATATCTTCTATGATTGGTTTTGCCACGATCTTGTTCCCTTCTCTTTCAAGCTTAAAAGAGAAATCAATGACAAGCATGTATTCCATTCCGTTGGCTCCCGTCACAGGGAATTTGATGCTCCTATACTCGTTCGGGTTTTTGTAAGCTGAGGAGATTGCGGTTAGTAACTTAGAAAGGTCTTCTTCTTTAAGACCCATAACATCCCACAGGCTCTTTATCACAAGGAACCCGTCAGGGTCTGCTTGAGGATCTGCACAGCCGGACAAAAGTCCTCTATCTTGCATACAGAACAAACGCAGTCTAATCTCTGGGGGTCGGGCCATGTCTCCAAAGTAAAATGTCGACTTGTATATAATCGACGCAAGAGTCTTACCATCTTTTGCTATTAGAGCTTTATAGGAGAAGTTCTTTGAATACTCTCCTGTACCTCTGTATGTTCTTACCTTCGCTCTATACCCTTTCTCGGCTAAGGGGCTGAGCTTGTCCACTATCGCATCAACAACTTCCTTTGAAAAGACCGAGCCTTTATAGGGATCTTCCTGTTCCGCAGGTTCAAGAGATTCAGACTGAGGGGCCGAGTGTCCTGTCTTAGCTGCTCTTTCACCAGCAGCTTCCTGAGGAGCCGGTATAAGTCCTATTAAGCCTGCGAGTATTAGAAGGATAGCGGCTGCCGAGATCAGTTTTGGGTGTTTTCTGAAACCTTTTAGAGACTCACTCTCGGTGCGTGAAGCCTTCCACACGAGAAACAACATTACAAGACCTATGATGATCGCTATGGCTTCCATGCCCACCCTCCTTATCTACAACTCCACTCCCTTCCATGCTTTTATACCTATGCCTATTATTCTATACCCTTCCGAGGGACGGACGGGAGGGTATTTTGGGTTGTCGGAGGTGAGGAACACGGTCCCGTTGAAACGTTCTATTCTCTTGACCATCAGCTCGCCGTCGTGGGTAGCTACTATTACTATCTTATTATTAGGTATATCATCACCGCTTCCTTCATAAGGCTTTGCTGCAACCACGTCTCCTTCGTGAAGGGTAGGCTCCATGCTGTCTCCGGACACTTCGGTCACAAAAGTTCCCTTTGGCAGAGTTTCCCAGACGTGTTTGGGTATGGGGAAGTGCCCTCTTACCTCCACATCCCCCTGGTCAACGGGGTAGCCTGCGCCCACACGGGCAACTATGGGGACCCAGACTATCTCTTCTTCCGGGATTATTCGGGCGTTGGGTTTGGGCTTGATGAACATCTCCCCCTTGCCCTCCTTGAGCCACTCATAACTGACCCCAAAAGTGTGGGAGATGAGGCGGAGGAGAGAGTCTCTCGGTTGCGTTTTCCCAGATTCTAATTCCGAAAGACGAGAACGAGCTAAGCCCAACGCTTTAGCCATTTCGCTCTGTGTAAGGTTTAAGCTTTTGCGTAAAAGTTTCAGCCTATCTTTGAATTCTTTCATTGGCGGATTTGGTAAAGTTTCCCATTTTCGCCATAAGTGAATGTTATAGGAACATAAGATATTCGTATGTCCGAGACGGACACTTTCCTCTTGATTTGTTCCGTTTCGGACATTAAAATAATCCCTACCATGCAACCAGCCATAAGGGATATTGTAAAGGAGAGGGCGAGAGAAAGGGGAATATCTCTCAGACAGCTCGCTCAACTCCTCGGAGTAACTAACGCCTACCTCCACGAAATCCTCAGAGGCTCCGGCGCCTCCCGTCCTCTTATCCGCAGGATCGCTCACATCCTCGATCTCCCCGACCTTCCCGAGAGGTATGAGCAATTCCTTCATGAGAGAAAGTCTGGCAGGGCAGAGGGCGGTTCTCAATCAAAAAAAGCCGTTGATTTGGATAAAAAGGAGGGATAAGCAGTGGGAAGAAGGAACCACCTTGACTTTGACAATCTTCAGATGTCCCGCAAAGTTAGCGAGTGGCTCTATCAGGAAATAGCTCATTCCAAAAAGCACATATCCCATGTTGCCAAGGCTCTGGGAATAAGCGAGTGGAACCTCTACAAATACACAGACCCGGAAAGTGCTTCTAACAACTTCCCCGCTTTCCTGCTCCCGAGGTTCACAAAAGCGGTCGGTAAGGGGCTTTTGGAAAGAATAGCTTGGGAGTCAGGTTATCTAATTGTCCCCATCCCGAAAGTGAACGGCAAGGTTGATCAACACGCCCTTGAACTCGTGGCTCAGGAAGCGAAAGAGCATGCGGAAGCGGTAGAGGAATTCGCCCGTGCGGTGGCGGATGGAAAGGTAACCCTGAGGGAACTGGAGAGTGTAAAGAAGGAAGCTTTTGAAGCTTTAGAAAAGCTCCTTGAGCTTGTCAAGTATGCGGAGAAGATAGCGGAGAAGGAGGTGAGGCGCCAATGAAGGGCTGGCAACCCCACCGCACCACTCTCGTCGTAGCCGCCATATACATCATAGCTCTAACCTTCCTCTGTGTCCACCTCTGGGAGCGTGTGCGGGAGCTTGAAACGGCACTTAGACTCTGCAGTTCTTTTTACTACCACACAGGAGGTTTGCCATGAGGAAGGTTGAGGAGTACATCGTCCTCCGGGACGGGTCAAGCACCTTAAGATTAGCCAAGCTGGACTGCCATTCCATACTCAGGAAAAGGGGGATAGTGATTCTCAGACATTCAGGTGCTGTAGAGACCTACGAACTTGCGAGCATACATACCCATAAGGGTGAGACGAAAGACGTCATTGAGTACGAGCTGGGAAAGTGTCTAAGGTGCATCAAGCTTGAAGATTCTACCAGGAGGGTAGCCATATGAAAGAACTCGCAAAACTTGAAGAACAGCCTCTTACTCCCGCTCCCGTGGCGGAGAGCGCTCTGGTGAGCGACGAGCAATACGAGAGGGCAAAAAAGCACTTTGAACTCCTCAAGCGCTTTATCTCCGAACAGCTCACTCCGGGAGAGGATTACGGATACATGGTAGTCACGGACAAGAGAACGGGTGAGAAGAAGGTAATCTCCGACAAGCCTATCCTGTTCAAATCTGGAGCGGAGAAGCTTCTCGCACTCTTGGGGCTTGCGCCTGTGTGGGACATAACCGAAGTGGAGGACTGGGACAAGCCCTTTTTCCTCTACAAGGTAACATGCACCCTCGTATCCCGCTCTACCGGCAGAGCTGTTGCAGTGGGGCACGGAATAGCGTCCTCCAAAGAGAAGAAGTACCAGAGCGACAAGGTTGACCCCTACGACCTCCCTAATACGCTCCTGAAAATGGCAAAGAAAAGAGCACTTGTAGATGCGATACTTCAGGCAGGAGCGGGATTCTTCTTTGTATGGGAACAGGAAGCGGAAGACGAAGAGCTCCCACAGGAGCTGATAAAGAAGTTCTGGGCAACGGTCAGGAACCTGGGTTTTTCTGAGGAAGAGGTCAGGTCTGTTCTGGAGAAGGAATACGGCATTACCAGCACCAAGCAGATACCGCTTGCACGCTTCCAGGAAGTTCTCGGCAGGTTTGCTGAGCTGAGCCTTGAAAAACAACCCAAAAAACAGGGCAAGCTCATGGAGGGTCAGAAGTGAGAAAGTCCTTCCATCTCGCCACCTCCCGGGAGGCTGCCGTCCCCCTTTCCTCCCTTTTTCAAAGGCCTCAAGGTACGTGGGTGGGCGGGGTCCAGACATGGGGGCGTTCCGGGCGCCCCCGCTTTAAAAAAGAGGTCTTTGAAGGAGGGCGTTCAAAAGTTCTCTGTAAGGAGCTTTCTGGTCTCTTCCAGATTGAAGGCTTCCTTTTGAACTCTCAGGTCTCTGAAGAGCTTTTCAAACTTCCTCCACTCGGAAATGGGAGCGTCCTCAAGAGGGATCACATAGAAGGAGTTATTTATCTCATAAATGCCCACAAGCCAGCCGTTCTTGAGCCTGACTGTGTCCCTCAGCTTTCCAAGCTTCTTAACGGTTTCAATTGTAGCTCGGTGTTTTACTTCGCTTTCATCGACAGCTTCAGGGATTCTGAGAAAAGACCTATAAATGAGCAATGTGAGCACAGGCGACAAAAACACGAGAGCTGTTCCTGCATATTCCTCAACAGGAGTAGTCTTCAAAAGCGAATAGGCGGTAAGGTTTGCAGTTACAGAGAGAACCAGAACAAGAAACATCCACATGACAGCATCCTCCTCCTCAAAAAAGAGCCACTTAGCTATGCGGGGGAGTGTTCGAAGGACGTCTTTGGCTACATTGTAGGTGCTACCGATCATTTTACCACCTCCGCAGGTTTTTGGGCACTCCCCCTTAATTCTATGCCTGCGGGGGTGGGCTATTTCACAAAGGGGGTTGACCCATGTTCCTGAAGTTCGGACACACAGCAAGACCGCTTGAGGCGCTCAAGGAGATCAACGTCTGGTATCAGGAGGATGTAAGGCTCAAGCATGTGAAAGGGACGACTGTAAAGAAGAAACACCCTAAGCTCAAGCTCCGCCTTGAGTTCTCAGACGGCTCTGCGTGGAGCTTTGACCTTCCCGATGGCATAGACAGAGAGGAGTTTCTGAGGAAGTTCCTCAAGACGATAAACAGGCGGGTGATCACGGACGTTCCAGAGGTCGTGGAGAAGCTTGTAAAGGGGGAGAGGAAGTGAGGTCAAGGAAACCTCTTTATCTCCTTAAGTATCCCTTCAGAAAGTTCGCCTATTCCTGTGTCCTTTCTCATGACCTGAATAAGCTCATGCACCACTTCCTTTACGGACCCGAAGAACGCTTCAGGGTCCTCGTGGAACTCTTCTCTATGACAAAAGAGGCTAAGGAGAAGAACATTCCTAAAAACGTCCTCACTGAGGAAAAGGCTTTTCTCATAGCAAAAAAGATAAAGTCTGAATACTCTACCGCAGACATCGTTCTCCTCAAGTATTTCCTTAAGAGTCTTGCGGTCATCTTTTCCAATTACGGAGTAAGCCTTGATGAGCGCCCACATAAGCTCCGCGAGGAGCCCGCCCATCTCTTCGTAAGCAGATATCTTCCTCTGATAGACAAACTCCTTGTACTTGTCTCTTCTGTAGAGGAAGAACCCCAGAAGGGCGGTAAAAACCGCAGAAAGAAAGCCAATAAGGGCACCGGTAAGGGTGTCCATAAACCCGATTCTAACAGGGAGGTGAGCAACAGTTGATTACACGGGCTTTTGTCCCTTCCTTTTCTCAGAATACCGGAGGAGAGCATAGGACACAAAGAAGAAAATGGTTCCGACAACAGCCATACCTATCAGAGTCTTATCCATCCCTGTCCTCCACAGGTAATAATATAGCGGAACCAAGGACATTTACCATCCCGAGGACAAAGACAAACCACATCGTATCAGGCTCTATCCTGTCCGAGAGGGCAAGTATAAAGGCTCCCACCATAAGACCTACACCGAAAGCTCTTTGGGCTTCCAGCAGAAACCTGAACCTCTCTTTCATACAAACCAATTCTAACAAGGAGGTGGTGTGATGGGGAAAATTGTGGAGCTTGAACTCAAAGACCTTGAGGTTCCTCAGGGGTTACTTCCGAGGGTTCTTACTGGAACCGTAGAGGAAAAGGTAGAGGAATACAGGGAGCTACTTGAGGAAGGCGTGGAATTTGACCCTATTCAGGTATGGGAGCGTGAAGACGGACGCTACTGGGTTATAGACGGCGTCCACAGGGTAGAGGCTCACAAAAGGGCAGGCAAAGAGAGGATAAAGGCTAAGCTCGTAAAGTGCAAAGACGAGCTTAATTACAGGATTAAGGCAATTCAGGCGAACCTGAAACACGGGCTTGCCCTGGCTAAGGGGGAGAGACCGATCTTAGCTCAGACCCTATACAGACAGGGGTTTTCGGAAGAAGAGGTAAGGAAGGTGTTCGGAGTCTCCTCAGATACAGTCCGCAAGTGGCTCGCCCCCGTAAAGCAAGAAGAAAAACGGGAAAAGATAAGGAGGGCGATTGAACTGAGAGAGAAGGGGTGGAAGGTTAAGGATATTGCGAAGGAATTGGGGGTTCCAGAGCGCACGCTCCACGAATGGTTTAAAACTGCAAAAATGGCAGATATTGCCAAAATGACACTCCTCACCCCCGCCGGCGACCCCACGCCCGAGGGCATAAGGCTGTTTGAAGAGTATCTGAGGACACAAGACCGCCTCCCTCCTGCTTGGAACTGGGAGAACTTCTCAAGATGGCTTGAAAGGGAGGGAAAAGAGGTGGAAGGGGATGTAAAAGAGTTCGTCTCCTACTTCATAAAACCCGTATCCAGGGCAATCAAACTCTTCGCAGGTCAGGGAGAGGAGGACTGGAACGCAGTAAAGAGATACCTGAGCGCCAAAGAACCTCTCTCTAAGCTCACAGCCACATCAAGGGAGAAGCTTTTCACTTGGGCGAAAAGATTCTGGGACAAGGAACCCAAAAAGGCAGAAGCTCCCTCAGAACCTCCCTCCTACTCCCCTTCGGCGGGTTCCCAGCCCGCCTTTTCTGAAGAAGACCCCTATGCGGACAGAGA
>WFPV01000176.1 GCA_015487405.1 Aquifex sp.
AGCTATATCTGATGGAAGAGATTTGTATTCTTCAGAGTTTTTAACGAGGTGGAAAAGCTTTTCGTAAGGAATTATTTGTCCTGTTTTGAAGAAGCATTGTCTAAGGATGTAATTAGCTTTATTCCATAGTTTTGCACATCTTAGCTGGAGTTCTCTTAGGATTTCTTTTTGCTCACGAGTAGGAAAAAGTCTTACGTTGAAGGTTCTTTTCATGTTTAATGCTTAATATATTAACTTGCATTTATATTGTCAAGTGGTTATATTGTTAAGTATGGGGAAGAAAAAACAGGTGTGTTTTAGAATTGAGGAAGAAGTATTAAAAGAGTTCAAGAAATGGTTAATAGACAAAGGATACAGGAGCATTAATCAGTATTTAAACGAGCATATTTACGAAGTTCTGGAAAAAGAAGGTAGATTACCGCTCTCCTCCCTGCATCACAGATATAAGGTTTCCGAGCGGTAGAATTTTTACTATGAAACTACTACTTCTCTTAATATTCCTGATAAGCTTCTCCTTCTCGGAATCCCTCAGGGTAGCTGCCGCTTCAAGCTTGCGTTTCGCCCTGCAGGAGCTTGCTAAAAAGTTTGAAGGAAGATTTAACGCCGAGCTTCTCATATCTTACGGAGCTTCGGGACATTTTTACCTCCAGATAAAGCACGGAGCACCTTACGATGTCTTTCTCTCGGCAAATGCTCTTTATCCGAGAAGACTTATAGAGGAAGGCAGAGCTCTAAAAGATTCCTACACGGTCTTTGCCAAGGGGAGGCTAGTTCTCTTCACGGTGAAGGAGATAGAGCTTAAGGACTACTCCGTTCTCCTAAAAGTTAAGAGGATAGCTATGGCGAATCCCAAATACGCTCCTTACGGAAAAGCGGCAATGGAGTTTCTGAAGAACGCAGGTCTCTATCCGAAGGTGAGGCATAAGCTCGTTTATGGAGCGAACGTCTCTCAGGCTTTTCAGTTCACGGCGAGCGGAGGAGCGGACGTAGGAATAGTGGCACTTTCATTGGTTATTCCCTACGGGAAGGGTAAGTGGCTGGAGGTATCCCCTGAGCTTTACTCTTCCGTTGAGCACACCGGGGTTATAACTGTTCAGGCAAAGGATAAGGAGCTCGCAAGGAAGTTTTTAGAGTTTTTAAAATCTAAGGACGCCGAAGGCGTATTTAAAAAATATGGATTTTATATAAAATGAAGGAAGCCCTGATTATCAGTCTGAAGCTTGCGCTTCTAACGACGGTTATCCTGATGTTTTTCTCCCTCTTAATCTCCCCGATTCTCGCCTTTAAGAGATTCAAAGGGAGAGCCCTTATCTTGGGACTTCTCACGACTCCACTCGTGATACCTCCAACGGTTCTGGGATTCTACCTTATACTGCTCTTTTCTCCGGAGAGCTTTCTCGGGAGGCTCATAACTGAGATACTCGGAAGGAATCTCCTTTTTAGTTTTGAGGGGATTCTTATGGCGTCGCTGGTCTACTCTTTGCCCTTTGCGGTTCTTCCCGTGGTTTCCGCAATGTCCGAGGTTAAGAAGGAGTATATAGAAACCGCTTACGTCTTCGGATATTCCAAGCTTGAGACCTACCTGAAAATGGTTATCCCATTGTCGCTGAACGGAATAATAACCGCCTCTATTCTCGTCTTTGCCCATACGCTCGGGGAATTCGGAGTGGTTCTTATGGTGGGAGGAAACATTCCCGGAGAGACTCAGACGCTTTCAATATTCATATACGACAGCGTTCAGGCTATGGACTACGAAACAGCCCACAAGGCGAGCCTTATTCTGGTGGTGGTTTCCCTCATAGTGATCTTTCTAAGCTCGTTTCTAGAAAAGAAAAACGTTAAGTTTCCTTAATTTCTAGTAATGCTTTTTCATCTAAAGGTCTTAGAAACCAAAATACATCAACAGATAACTTGTTCTCAAGGTATTCGAAATGCTTAAGATTTTCCCCTATTTGAGGAAACACTGTTGCTGAAGGAGTAGGATAATACTTAGCAAGAAAGTGAGTTATTTCTTCATTAGAAACGAATGTATCATTTATAAAAATAATGTCTGCGAAAGTAGAGATTCCTTCCATCAATCCTGTATCTAAGTCCTCAACATCTATACCTATTTCTCTTTGTATAAATACACCCTTCGCGTGCTTGAGTAAGAACATTATGGGTCTTTCCAGAGTGTAAAATACCCCTCCCCTCCTATTTCCGTATTCCTGCAAGAGCGATCCCATGATTTCGCTATAAAGGTTATAAGAAGGGCTTACAACACAAATCAGCTTACGGGATTGTAAAATATCCATGATCTTCTCAAATACATCTGAGAAGTTTTCTAGTAATTGCTCCAACGGTGCAGGATTTACGGTTGTTTTTAATATAGAAATTGTTAAAGTTCCCCTTTGATGATAGTAAACTACTCTGAATCTACCTACATTTGGAAGCCCAAAGGAGAAGTACCCCCTGAAAGGATCAAGCTTTTGCTTTAAAGATGCATGTTCTCGGAGAGTCATGAGAGTTTCCCTGATATCATTTTGGTTAAGGGGCCTTTCTGTTAGCCTCACTATGCGACCTATTCTCCTCAGAATGAGGGGTGCTCCAGCTACGAGCAGAAATTCTATAGCTCTCCCTTCCTTCCTTGCCTTTTCAAAAATAAGAGGAACAAAATTCATATTATTTTATAGATTACCACTAAAATATTTCAGTATGAACGGATACTATGTAGTTCTCATAACCGCTCCCGTGGATAAGGGGGAGGAGCTTGCGAACTTCATAATAGAGAATAAGCTCGGAGCCTGCGTGAACGTAGTGAAGGAGGTCAGTTCCGTCTATTGGTGGAAAGGGAACATTGAGAGGGACAAGGAGAGTCTCCTCATTGTGAAGACCTCAGCCTCCAAGTTCAACGAGCTTGTTGAAAAAGTAAAAGAGAAGCATCCTTACACCGTTCCCGAAATAATATCCCTTCCCATAGTGGGAGGGAATCCCGATTATCTGAGCTGGATTGACGACAGTCTGAAATGAGACCTCTTAAACTGGAAGTAAAAGGCTTTACAGTCTATAAAAAACCGCAGGTAATAGATTTTTCAAAACTAAACTTCTTCGTAATTCAGGGAAGAACCGGAGCGGGAAAGACGAGCCTTATAGACGCTATAACCTTTGCCCTGTACGGAAAGGTTCCCAGATACGGCAACCAAGACGCTAAAAAGTTAGTTCTCTCCCGCGGTGAGAAGGAGCTAAAGGTATCTTTAGAGTTCTCCGTCAGAGGTAAGAAATACAGGATAGACCGCTACTACAGGGTCTCCCCGGAGGACACCATAGTAAGAGCTTATGAGGGGGAAAAGAGGTTAAATCTGAAAGCCCGCGAGGTAGAAAAGTGGGTTCAGAAAATCTCAGGGATTGATTACAAGACCTTTACCAAAGTCATCCTCCTCCCTCAGGGGGAGTTTGACAGATTCCTGAAGGAGTCTTCAGAGCGAAAGAACATCCTCATAAACCTCCTCGGACTTGAGGAGCTTGAAAAGATTAGAGAGCTTGCGGGAGAGACCTACAGGAGTTTAGAGGGAAGGAGGGAAGCACTAAAGCAGGAGTGGCAAACTCTCAAGGATGTTAACGAGAGCACGAAAGGGGAGTTCCGGAAAAGATTGGAAGAGCTAAGAAGAAAGATAGCGGAGCTCTCTGAGGAGCTAAGCAACTTAGAAGAAGAACTAAGAAAAGCTAAAGAGAAAGAAGAGCTAAAGGAGGAACTCCGCAGGGTTGAGAGGGAAATAGAAGAGCTGGAAGCAAAGAGGGAGAAGGTTGAGGAGCTAAAAAGGAAACTGGAGCTCTCCAGGAGGGTCGCTCCCTTCGTTCCCGTAGCTAAGCGTCTGAGGGAGATAGAGGAGAGACTGAGGGAGCTCAAACTCAAACATCAAAAGCTCTCAAAAGACCTAATAACCTTAAGGGAAGAGCTAAAATCCGTGGAGGAAAAGAGAGAAGAGCTGAAACTGAGAACGGAAAGAACGGAAGAACTCAGAAAGAGGAAGGAGGAAATCTCCGTAATCCTTGAAAAGCTGAGGGAAGTAGAAGAGCTCATAAAGGAGGTCAGGGAACTCTCCGGCAGAAAGCCGACTCTTGAAAGGGAGCTCAAGGAAGCCCTCGCCCGGGTGGAGGACTTAGAAAAACGTATAAAGAAGGGGCAGAAGCTCATAGCGGACACGGAGAAGAAGCTGAAAGAGATTGAGGGGCTCTTTTCGGAGGAGGAGTATCTGAGTCTAACCTCAAAGAAGGCGCTCCTTGAGGAGTTAAAGAAGCTGGAAAGGAGGATAAAGGAGAAAGCTTCTCAGTTAAGAAGCCTTGAGGAGAAACTCAAGCTCGTGAGCACAGAGCACGAGAAGGTATTAAAAGAGCTTCAGAAAGTAGAAAGGGAGCTCCAAGAGAAGGAGATTCATTACTACGCCTACATGCTTTCTTCCCTGCTTTCTGAGGGGGACACCTGTCCCGTTTGTGGAGGGGAGTATAAGGGAAGACACCACATACTCGTTGATACGGAAAATATAGGTGAGCTGAGAGCTAAAAAGGAGCTCCTTGAGAAGAAGGAGAGGGAGCTTGAGAGGGAGAGAGACCTTCTAACTCAGAGGTTAAGCACTCTGAAGGAGGAAATCCAAAGTCTGAAGCAGGATTACGAGAGAATAAAGAAAGAGATTCCCCCTAACTTCCTTGAGAGGCTTGCAAAGCTTGAAAAATTGCGGAAGGAAAAACAGAAGCTTGAGAGCACTCTCCACAAATACAGGGAGACTCTCCAGAAGAGGTATGAAGAGAGGGAGAAAGCCTTAGAGCATTACCACGAGGTAAAGAGAAACCTTGAGCTCATCACGGAGCAGATAAAGGATAAGACTGCAAGGATAAAGGAATTTAAGGAGTTTTACAAAGCGGAAGATTTAGAAAAGTTCAAGAACTCCTTGAGCGAAGAGCTAAGGCTCATAGAGGAGGAGATTAAGGCTACCGAAAGGGAAAGAGAAAGGTTAGAGGAGTATTACAGGAATCTGATGAGCAAGAAGTCCAAGCTGGAGGGAGAGCTCTCGTCCCTCTCGGAGAGCATTAAGCAGTTAGAGGAGGAGAGGAAGGAGAGCCTGAAGAATCTCGGGAAACTCTACGAAGTTGCGAAGACTCCCGAGGAGGTTCTTGAGCTATACCTCGGGGAGAAGGAGCAGGAGATAGAAGAAAAAATTAGGGAGTGGGAGGAGAGGTATAAACTACTCGCCGGCAAGAAGGAAGAATTAAAGAATAAGTTGGAGCAGTTGGCGGAGGTAAAGGAGCTTTCCGAGGTAGCACCACTATACGATAAACTCAAGAAAGGTAAGGAGGAGCTTTTAAGAAAAGCGGGAGAGCTTGAAAAGGAGATTCAGCATGTTGAGGAGAAACTGAAAAGAAAACAGGAGATAGAAAAAGAGCTAAAAGAGCTGGAGGAAAAGCTTTACGTTTATAACGTAATTAGAACGGACTTTCGCTCGGACAGGTTTGTTAAGTATCTCTCGGACATAATGCTGAGGAGGATTATAGACAGAGCGAGTGAATACTTGGAAAAGTTTACGGGAACTTACTCCTTTGAGCTTGCAAAAACCGCGGGAAGTAAGGATAAGGACCTCGTTATTTTAGACCGCTCCACGGGTCAGGCAAGACCGGTGAGCAGTCTGAGTGGTGGTGAGACCTTCTTGGCAAGCCTGTCTTTAGCTTTTAGCGTGAGCGATATTCTTTCGGGAAACGCAAACTTAGAGAGTCTATTCATTGATGAAGGGTTCGGAAGCCTTGACCAGGAGATGAGAGAGAGGGTTAGCGAAATTCTGGAAACTATAAAGACTAACGTTAACAAGATGGTGGGAATTATTTCTCACATTCCGGACCTTGCGGAGAGGTTTGAGCAAAGGATTGTTGTAGAGAAGTTCGGGGACAGCTCCGAGGTCAGGGTCTTTTACTGAGCATTTCGGCTATCTTATCCCATATGAACCTTGCACTCTCAAGTTTTGTAGAAAAAGAAAACTCTTCCACGCCGTCAGGCGTAATTATATATCCTCTATGATTCTTACTCCCCATACTTTCCGTAGGATTGGCAACGAGGAGGTCTAAGTTTTTCCGGATTAGTTTTTCTTTGCCGTAATGGATGAGGTTCTCGCTCTCTAAGGCAAAGCCGACAAGAAACTGGTGTTTCTTCCTTTTGCCGAGCTCTTCCAGAATGTCGGGGTTTTTTACGAGCTCTAAGGTTAGTTTTTCTTGTTTTTTAATTTTTTTTGGGGAGGTTTGGGAGGGTCTGTAGTCGGAAACGGCGGCGTTCATAATAACGATGTTTGCCCAGTCGTAGTGTTTTAGGACTTCTTCTCTCATTTCTTCGGTGGTGTTTACTCGGGTGATTTGTATCTCGGGAGGTTCGGGGACGCTGGTGTGTCCTGCGATTACTTTGACATTTGCTCCCCTCCAGCGAGCCACTCTTGCCAAGGAGAAGCCCATCTCTCCGCTTGAGAGGTTTGAGATGTATCGGACTGGGTCTATAAACTCCCTTGTAGCACCGCAGGTAATTAAAACTTTTAAATCTTTTAAGTGTTTAGGTTCTAAGGAGAAGTATATCCAGTCTATGAGGCGTTCCTTGCTTGCGAGCTTGCCCTCTCCGACCTCTTCGCAGGCGAGAACTCCGAACTCCGGCTCAATTATTATGTGATTCCATTCTTTTAGTTTTTTTAAGTTCTCTTGAACCTGCGGTGATTTATACATAACGGTGTTCATAGCGGGAGCTATGAGGAGGGGTTTGTTGTAGGCGAGAACGGTGGTGAGAAGAAGGTTGTCCGCTATGCCGTTTCTTATTTTCCCTACCGTGTTTGCAGTAGCGGGGGCTATCAGGAAAACGTCCGCCCAGCGTGCAAGCTCTATGTGAAGGAGGGGTTTATCTTCCCAGTCCTCTTGGGTGTAAGCCCCGTCGGAAATGGTAGCAAAGGTTAGCTTGGTTATAAACTTTTCCGCAAAAGGCGTAAGGATAACCTTTACCTGAAAGTTTTGCCTTTTTAATTCCCTTACCAGGTCTGGAATCTTGTAAGCTGCGATACCTCCGGTAACGCCTATGAGGATTTTGTGCATGGGGAATATTTAAATATATGTAATAAAAGGATGTATTAAGGAAGAAGACGAAAAAGATGAAAACTAATTAATCTTCATTGCATAGAAAGCCCCAAGCAAATTCAGAACCATCTTTCCAAGCATGCTCAGAACCATCTTTCCAAGCATACTCCGAGCCATCTCTCCAAGCATACTCGGAACCATCTTTCCATGCATACTCCGAGCCGTCTTTCCATGCATACTCGGAACCATCTCTCCATGCATATTCAGAACCATCCTTCCAAGCATACTCAGAACCGTCTTTCCATGCATATTCCGAGCCATCTTTCCATGCATACATAGCATAGTCACAAAACTCCTTCCTTGCTTTTCTATCCTTTTTAACTAAAGGATATAATAATTCTTTGAAATAATATTTTTGTAAATCCTTATCTAATGTTGCTAAATACTTTTGGGCATCTTTGAATAGGTCCTGGGAGAATTTTTGGGGTTTAATTTTCACTACATAGTAAAAATCCTTTTCTAAAGGTGCTCTGGCAGTACACTCCCCTTCACTAATCCCTGCCAAATACATATTCAAAGCACAAGCTACTATTGAAGATGTAATCTCATCATTGTACTTTTTCTCCTCCTTAACCTTCTTCTCTTTTAAATCCTTATTTTCCTTTTTCTCCTTAGCTTCCTTAGCTATAGCTTGCGTGGAGATAGATAAAAGAAGCAGTAAAGCAGGGAAAAGCATCTTTTTCACAACTCCCTCCAATTTCATTTTCATCCCCTCCTTTTATTATTAAATTATATAAATTTTTATTTAATATAGAAGAG
>WFPV01000177.1 GCA_015487405.1 Aquifex sp.
AGAGGGTTTTGTCTTTGATTACGAATACGACAGAGAAAAGGAACTTTCCGGTGCCGCGTGTATAGTTAGGGATTACATGGGAAAGCCAATAGGTGCTATAGAGATTCTCGCTCCCATCTACAGGCTTCCCCTTGAGAAGATAGAGAAGGAGATTAAGCCCATACTGAAGGACGTAGCTTTAGAGCTTTCCTTAAAGCTGGGATACTGGGACTGATGTTCGGGATAAAGTTTTCACTCTCTTTAATAGGTTTAATCCTCTTCTTTGTAGCTTTTGCGGATTTCTTTGCTCCGTATCCTTACGACCTTCAGAACAGGGAAGCTCCCTTTCATCCGCCTACAAGGATTCATATCTTTGAAGATGGAAAACTCTCCTTTCCTTTCGTTTACAAGTATGAGCTCGTTGACCCTATCTTTAAGGTTTATAAAGAGAATAAAAAGATAGCCTGCCGGCTGAAGTTCTTTACGAAAACGGAGTTCGGCTTTAAGTTCGTTAGTGTAGAAAAGCCTTGTAAACTTTATCTTCTTGGAGCGGACAAGCTGGGAAGGGATGTTTTTTCAAGACTCCTCTACGGAGGCAGGTATTCCCTCGGTGTAGCTCTCATAGGAACTTTCACTACCTTCGTTATAGGTGCAATTGTAGGAGGGATAGCGGGATACTTCGGCGGAAGGGTGGATACGCTCATTATGAGACTCGTTGAGGTTTTAATGGCTATTCCCGGATTTTACCTACTTCTTTCCCTGCGTGCGGTATTTCCCTTGGAACTCTCAAGCGGTCAGATATTCCTAATAATCGTCTTTATTCTTTCTTTCCTGGGCTGGGCAGGACTTGCCCGTGTAGTTAGGGGAATCGTTCTCTCGGTAAGGGAGAAGGAGTTCGTCCTCGCTGCAAAAACCTACGGAGCGAGCTCTTTGAGGATTATCGTTAAGCACATTCTTCCGAATACTTACTTCTACCTACTTGTTTCTGCAACTATGGCTATTCCCGCCTTCATCTTAGGCGAAGCTTCCCTATCACTTTTAGGTCTCGGAATTCAGGAGCCAGAGCCGAGCTGGGGGAATATGCTATCTGACGTCAGAAACATAACTCTCCTTTCCTTCTATCCCTGGCTCTTAGCTCCGGGTATGGCGATATTTATAACTATTCTGGCTTTTAACATCTTGGGTGATTCCCTTCTCAGGAAGCAGAGACATGAAAGTAAAGGTAAATAGAGCGGGAAAGCTTTTTATACTGCTCACCATACTCCTCGGAATCGCCGCGGTAAATACGGGAAATAACCTCCTTTATATCGTAGTTTCCCTACTCCTTGCAACTATGCTTCTATCAGGTATGATTTCTTATCAAAATCTGAAAGGTTTGCGTTTGAACCTAAAACCTCCTAAGGAGATATATGCGGGAATACCGGCAGAATTTGGAATCTCTATAAGGAAGGAAGGTAAACTTCCTTCTTTTATGATTGATGTATTTGGTAATGGAGAAAATATCCTATTTCCTTACGTTGGCACAAAGCCTGTAAAAGGAAAAATTGGTTTCCTTTTTCCGAAAAGAGGGGAGGTAGAAAAAGTTATACTGGTCGTTAGCTCGGAGTTTCCCTTAGGAATGTTCGTCAGATATTACACCCTTGAATTTCCCATAAAACTTGTAATTTTTCCTAAACCTCTCCCAACGAAGGAATTTCTAAGTTCAGGCTTTGAAAATAAAGAAGGTCTTCAGGAAAGTTTCACTTCCGTAGGTTACGAAGAACTCAAGGAAATAAGGGATTACAGAGGAGAGCCTATGAAACTGATTCACTGGAAGGTGTTAGCTAAAACGGATTCGCTAAAGGTCAAAGATATGAGCGCTTTAGAGAAAGGAGCGGTTATACTTACGTTAAACAGTGTATCGGGAGACTTAGAAACGAAACTTTCCAAGCTCACTTACTTGGTGAACAAGTTAATGAATAGAGGTTACGCCGTAGGCGTAGATTTAGGAAGAGTTAAGATTCCCCCCGGGAAGGGGGAAAAGCATAGACTGAAAATTCTAAGGGCTTTAGCCCTGTATTAGTCGGAGAGTATTTTTACATTTTTTGCGCGTGGACCTTTGGTGTCGTCCACAACTTCAAATTCAACCTTCTGCCCCTTGTAAAGGGTCTTAAAACCTTCCTTTTGAATATCAGTAAAGTGGACGAAAACGTCCGTGTTGGTATCATCCCTCGTGATGAAACCGTAGCCTTTGTCCTTACTAAACCACTTTACTGTACCTCTGACTGACATAACGACAAAACCTCCTTAAAACTTCTTTCCGCTTTCCGAAGGGTGATAGGGATAGTTTCCCCTCCCCTACCGGTAAAGCGTGATAAGTTGAATATAATAAGGGTAAAGGAAAAGTCAAGTTATCTACGAAGCACAAAATACCAATCTTTATCGTAATAGGCATTTCCGAGGAAATATCTTGCTCTGAACTTAAAAGAATTCAACATCGAATTTGGTAGCCCTACATCATATACATAAAGGACTGCCTACATTCGTATCAAGTACTACTAACGTTATACGATTTGAAATACAGACTACGTGGAAACCGCAGGACAAGTTTCAGCAAAAACTATTCGGATGTATATTGAGAAATACCAAAACCTCTAATGCATATTCATAACCTAACCGAAATTCCCGAAAAAGTTTGCTTCTGGTTACATTACCTATCACTCAGAAAGACTTCTTTACAAAGTTCCTGGCTTTTAATAAACCTTCA
>WFPV01000178.1 GCA_015487405.1 Aquifex sp.
TCCTTTTTTCCTGCGTGGTCAGCCAATATCTTCTCAGTTATAGTCATTCCCATAACTACGCTACCTCCTTCACTTCTTTTACTTCCTCAGTCTTTTTATTTTCCTCAGATTTTTGCTCATCTTCAAAAAGTTTTTCCTTCTTACACTTATTCGGCAGGTCTATTCCATACAGCTTAAACACCTCAACCATCTCTTCGCAAGATATCGTTTCCTTCTCAAGGAGTTTCTTCATAACAGCCTTTAAAGGCTCTTTATACTGCTCTATGGTCGCTTTAGCCTTTTCGTAAGCCTCGGTAATTATCCTCTTAACTTCTTCATCAATTTCCCTTAGAAGGTCGGGGCTTGCATCAACGGTTGTGGTCACTCCTCCCAGGAATGGATTCGAAACTCTCCTTATAGCTATTGGTCCTATCTTATCGCTCATTCCCCACATCGAGACCATCCTGTAAGCGAGGTCCGTAGCCCTTTGTAGGTCATTTTCCGCCCCGGTGGTTATTCCTTCCTTTCCGTAGAATACTTCCTCAGCCGCTCTACCGCCCAAGAGAACGAGAATCTTACTGAGTAGATTCTTCTTATCGTAAATGTGCTTATCCTCTAAAGGAAGTTGTTGTGTTACTCCGAGAGCCATTCCCCTTGGGATTATGGAAATCTTGTGAACCTGGTCCTCATCGTCGGATACGAGTCCCATAAGTGCGTGTCCGAGTTCGTGAATGGCTATCTTCTCTTTCTCCTTCTGGGATATCTTCATTCCCCTTCTTTCAAGTCCCATAGTTATTCTGTCGAGGGCTTCCTCTATCTCCTCCATAGTTATCTCTTCTTTTCCTTTCCTTGCGGCAAGTAGTGCGGCTTCGTTCAGGAGGTTTTCAAGGTCCGCTCCCGTGAAGCCGGGAGTAGCCCTCGCAATCCACTCAAGATCTACATCCTTTGCGAGCTTCTTGTTTCTGGCGTGAACTTTTAGTATTTCGTATCTTCCCTTAACGTCGGGCTTGGGTATGAATATCTGCCTGTCAAACCTTCCTGGTCTAAGGAGTGCAGGGTCCAAGATGTCCGGTCTGTTGGTTGCTGCTATTACGATTATTCCGTCGGAGGTATCAAATCCGTCCATTTCTACGAGGAGTTGGTTGAGGGTTTGCTCTCTCTCGTCGTGACCGCCTCCTACAGGAACTGCTCCCCTTGCCCTTCCTACTGCGTCTATCTCGTCTATGAAGATTATGCAGGGAGCGTGCTTCTTTGCGGTTTCAAAGAGGTCTCTAACTCTCGCCGCTCCAACACCTACGAACATCTCAACGAAGTCCGAACCTGAAACGGAGATGAAGGGAACGTGAGCCTCTCCCGCTATAGCTTTAGCAAGAAGCGTTTTACCGACTCCGGGCTCCCCGTATAGGAGGACTCCCTTAGGCGGTCTTCCTCCGAGCTTTTGGAAGCGAACGGGGTCCTTTAGATACTCTATTATTTCCTTTACCTCCTCTTTGACTTCGTCTATTCCCGCAACATCGTTGAAGGTGACCTTGGGTTTTTCCTCAATGTAGACCTTAGCCCTGCTTTTACCGAAGGTAAAGGCTCCCCTTGCGGGACCTCCTCCTCCGGACATCTGCCTGATTATAAGGAGCCATATACCGATAAAGAGCAGTATAGGAAGCCAGGATATCAGGACATTAATGAACCATCCTCCAGGAGGTTCGGGATTTGCAATATCAACACGGACGTTCTTCTCCACAAGCTTATCCACGATGTTCGTGTTGGGAGGAAGGTTTACCTCCAGTTTTTGTCCGTCCGTAGTCTGAATTACAGCTGTATTTCCCTTTATTTGTGCGTAACTAACCTTTCCTTCCTCAACGAGCTTTACAAATTCGTTGTAGGAAATTTTCGTAGCAAACTCTCTTTTTCCTTCAAACAGGTTGAATATTACTACTGCCGCTCCGATAAATATAAGCCATATAAAAATGTTTTTAACAGCGTTCATATACCTCCTCCTGAGAAGATTAAGTTAAAAGATATATAGGATGAAAATTATTTGCAAGATACCTTCTCAGGTTTAAACTTGTTTTCTGGAGGTGAGATATGCGTTCGTGGACCTACCTAATCCGTCTTGTAGGGGTGAACGAAAAAGGAGAAACTAAACATGAAGAGGCTATTTATATAGTTGCGGTTCCTACGGATAAAAATCTTTTTAAGGAAATGAAATACAGCTGTTACTCCCAGCACTACCTTCCCGAGGAGAGTGCGGTGAATTACGGACAGGCTTACGCTCTTGGCGTGGACTTTGAAATAAAAGACTTGGAAAAGTATGGACTAAACTTCTTCAATGAAATAGATGAGCTTTACATCTTCAAGGAAGGTATCTCTATGAAGGAAGGTTTAAAGAACGTTTACAAGCTTTTGATGGACAAGCTCAGGGAAGAGGGCTACGGAAAAGACTTTGAGGTTATTAAGGACCTCGGAGCCCCGTCCCTCAACCTTATGCACGAATGCTTAGCGGAGGCGATAAAGAATCCGTGAGGGTTTGCTATATAACAAATGTAGGAAAAGTTAGATACAGAAATGAGGACGCTCTACTAATAAATGGTAAGGTCATTGCCAAGGAGTCTATGAACACTCCCGCATGTGAGGAGGCGTCTTCTTTTCCCCTTCTTCTTGCCGTGGCCGACGGTATGGGAGGTCACGCCTGCGGAGATGAGGCGAGCCGTTTGGTCTTGGAGTTTCTTAAGGATAAATATCCTAAGGACGCCGAAGGCGTATCTAAGATTATTAAAGAATCGAAAAAGTTTTTAGATGAGTTTATAGAGAGCGGGCACGAGTTCTGCTACGGTATGGGAACGGCTCTCGCCGGCGTTTATTTTTATCCCGATAAAAAAGCGATAGTTTTTAACGTCGGGGACTGCAGAGTTTACAGGTTCAGAGAAGGAAAGCTCGAGCTTTTGACGAGGGACCACACCTTCCTCTTTAGACTATACGAGGAGGGAAAAATTTCCTACGACGAGCTGAGGACTCATCCCGAGAGGAATATCCTTGAGAGTGCGATAATGGGTGGGTATCCGGATATTCCGGAAGTTTTTGTGAGGGAGGTGGACTACAAAAGCGGCGACAGATTTCTGGCCTGCTCCGACGGTCTCTGGGAAGCCTTGTCTTTCAACGAAAAAGTCGAATGTTTGAGGAAGGAATCCATAAAAGAAGCTTCAGACTGTCTATTTAGCTTGGCTTATCAAGATGGGAGGGATAACATTAGCTTTATCTTATGTGAGGTTTCTTAGAAATGGTCTTTAAGTTTCCGGAGGAAAACTGGTGAGTTCTGCTTCTCCCGGAAAGGAAAGAGTGGCAAAGTGTGGAGAACTTCTTTAAGGTCGCTGAACCAAAAGAGGATGAAACCTGGGCGGACATTTGTAAAGAAAGAATACTCAACGTAGAACACGTTAAGTGCAGTGAAGAGAAAATTCCTTTAAAAAATAAAAGTGTTGACGTTAGCCTTCTTGCGAACGTATTTCACGAGCTTGTAAAACCTAAAGAGTTTATGGAGGAAGTGAGGAGAATAACGAGGGACAGAATAATTGTTATTGATTGGCATCCCGTTCCTTCCCCGGCTGGCCCCCCATTGGAAGATAGAATTCCCAAGGAAAAGGTCCTTGAGTTTATGGAAAAACAAGGTTTTGAACTCTTAATCGATTCAGACCTTTATCCCTACCACTACTGGTCTTCAAGCCTTAGTCCTTTAGGAGAATTTTTAGAACTATAGGCGCTATCAGAGTAGTAATCGCCACCACAAAGACGATAACCGCATACTCAACCTCGTTTATAGCTTTGAAGCTTCTTCCAAACTCCGCGAATATCAGTCCTACCTCTCCCCGGGGAAGCATGGAAAAACCGACACTGAGTTTTTCCCTCATATTCCCGGGAGCGACAAAACCGGAAGCTACCTTACCTAATATTGCAACTATTATTAGGGCCGAAGAAAAAGTCCAGAACTCCAGGGAGGAGAAGTCTATAGCCTTAAGGTTCAGTGCCAATCCCACGGACACGAAGAATATGGGAGCTAAAGTCCAGACTAAGGGATTTATTCCCTCCTCTACCTTTTTAATTATTCCTTCCTCAAGCCTTAAAGCTGCAGCGAAGGGAATCACAAATCTTCTTGAAAGCGCAAGACCTGCGGTGAAGGAGCCTAAGATGGAAGGAGAACCGAACTTGTGGGCAGCGTAGGCGGCGAGGAGGATTAATCCCATGACGGAAGCAGGAATAATATCAAAATCCCCCATCTTCTTGGCTATAAAGGAAAGGATTTTAGCAAGGATATTTGCAGCTATAGGAGCTATTAGGAAAAACATTGCTATATGTATAACAAGGTTTATTGTTGCATCAAGATGAACCTCTTTTGTTTTCGTAAACTCGTAAAGAGCTGCAAGAATAACTACGCCCGTAATGTCGTCAAGGACTGCCGCTCCGAGAACTATTTGAGAGAATCTCTCCTTATGCTTATTTAAATCAGTGAGAACTCTCACGGTTATTCCTATGCTTGTAGCGGTTAATGCCCCTCCCATAAATAGGGACGCAATAAGGTCAAGACCAAAAAGGTAGTAGGAGACAACGAAACCTCCCGCGAAGGGAAGTGCAGCACCTACTATAGCAACAAGAGTGGACCATATTCCTACTCTCATCAACATATGGAGATCTGCCTCAAGCCCAACCTCAAAGAGGAGTAAGATTACCCCCAGCTCTGCGAGAACCTTTATCGCTTCCGAAAGGGGAATTAAACCTAATAAACTCTGTCCTAAAACTATTCCCGCAAAGACCTCTCCTAATACCGGAGGTATCCCAAGCCTTTTAAATATTGTTCCGAAGAGTTTAGCGGAGAAGAGAATTATAGCAAGGTGCAAAAATAAAGTATGAACGTCTAACCCACCGCCCTCTGCACTTACTGCAGCAGCCATAGGTTTATTGTAACATCAATTATATATCGTCAATGCTTTCTCCTTTAAGGAGACGTTGAGCATAGTTCACACACGCAAGAACCATAAACCAGAGGGCGTGATTCTGAGTTTGGTCAAAGTTTTCCTTAACTATGTAGCTTCCATCTTCCTTTTCTACAACGGTTATATATTTAAAGGCTTCTTCGGCAAGCCTCTTGTTCTGAACCTTCTCAAGAATCTTCTGCTTTACCCAGTCGGGAAGAGTTTTTTCTACGTTCATAACGTTTAAATAATAAGCGCTAAATTTAAAAATTATGCTGATAAAGGAACTAAACGAACAGGTAAAGAAAGACTTGAAAGACTACTTCCAGGAACGGGACTATATGGTAATAGCTGTCCCGAAGAAAGAACCCGTAAGGGTTTACGTGGCAAAAGCAACAAATACGGTGGAAACCGCAAGGAGGATTCACAACCTATCTCCTTCCGCAACCGTCGCTATGGGAAGGGCGATAGTGGGAGCCTTGCTTCTGAGCTCCCTCCTCAAGCACGGAACCAATCAGCGACTCCTTTTAAAGATAGAAGGGGACGGACCTATAAATCCGATAGTTGTAGAAGTTGACGCGAAGGGAAGGGTCAGAGGATTCGTAGGAAACCCTCAGGTTGATACATACATAAAGGAAGTGGACGGAAAGAAAAAATTTGACGTTGCAAAAATAGTGGGAAAGAACGGAACCTTAACCGTCGTTAAGGACCTCGGAACGGGGAAACCCTACACAAGTGTCGTCCCCTTAATTTCGGGGGAGATAGGGCAGGATATAGCCTACTACCTCTACCAGTCAGAACAAACCCCTTCCGCGGTAGCTGTAGGGGTGAAGGTTAATGAAGACGGAAGCGTAAGACACGCCGGAGGCTTTTTAGTCCAGACCTTAGGAGGAACTTCCGAGAAGGTTAAAGAACTTCTTGAAAAGAGAATTCTTGAGTTACCTTCGGTAACGGAGATGATGGAGAAGGAGATGAGACCGGAAGACATAGCGGTTGAAATCCTCAAAGACATGGAGCCACAGCTCGTTGGATTAAAAGAAATTGAGTATTACTGTCCTTGCGACGAGGAAACCGCAAAAGCCTCCCTCTTCCTGCTCACGCTCCAAGAGCTTGAGGATATGTTCAAAGAAAACGAGCTTGCCGAGGTTTCCTGTAACTTCTGCGGTAGGGTCTACAGGTTTGACAAGAGTGTGATAGAAGAGAAGAAGAAACACGACGAAGAGAAAAAGAAGGAAAGTGAAGACAAAAAGGATTAAAATAAATCTTCTTAAGACCGCACCTTCCCCGCTCGGGTTGCCCCATTTGGGGTGCCGGGGAAGGGTGGCAAAACCCGAGGAGGTGTGAAACATGCCGGTAGTATCTATGAAGGAGCTCCTGGAGGCGGGTGTCCACTTCGGACACTCTAAATCCAGATGGAACCCCAAGATGGCACCATACCTTTACGGTGTCAGACACGGGATTCACATCATTGACCTCAACAAAACCCTCGTTCTCTTGGAAGAGGCTTATAACTTCGTTTCTGACGTCGTAGCTCAAGGTGGAGAGGTTCTCTTCGTAGGAACCAAGAAGCAGGCAAAGGACATAATCAAAGAGGAAGCCGAACGCTGTGGAGCTTTCTACGTTAACGAGAGATGGGTGGGAGGACTCCTCACGAACTTCCAGACCGTAAAAAAGAGCATCCTCAAGCTCAAGACCCTTGAGAGGATGGAAGAGGAAGGAATCTTTGATGTTCTTCCCAAGAAGGAAGTGAGAAGACTAAAGAGAAAAATGGAAAAGCTCCGCAAACTCTACAACGGAATAAGGGACATGAAGAGACTCCCCGACGTTATATGGATTGTTGACACCGTAAGAGAAAAGATTGCGGTAAGTGAAGCGAGAAAGCTCGGAATACCCATAGTTGCTATAGCTGACTCAAACTGTGACCCCACACTCATTGACTACCCGATTCCCGGAAACGACGACGCTATAAAGTCCATAAAGCTCCTCACTTCCAAGATAGCGGACGCAGTCCTTGAAGGTAAGCAAAGAAGAGAAAGCGCCGAAGGCGTTGTTCCCGAAAGAGAAAGAAAACCCGTTGAAATTACCGAAAGAGAAAGAGAACTTTTCGAGCAAGCCGTTGAGATGAGCGAAAGATACGAAGAGCTGGACAAGGACGTTGCCGAGTACGAGTAATCCTCTCCCTTTTTCCTTTTTAAACTTTTATCTCTAAATACCGCTTCGCGGTGGAAAGAATAAAGTCGTGAACAAATTTATTTCCCGCAAAAATGTCAAACTTCCCGTAAAAGTCCCCGTTTATCGTGTAAACCCCTCCTGCCTCCTTTAGGATTATCATTCCGGCGGCAACATCCCAGGGCTTCATCTCAAACTCCATCATTCCGTCAAATATGCCCTCTGCAACCATACATATATCCACCGCCGCAGCCCCCGGTCTCCTCATAGAGCCCACTTCGTAAAAGACATCTCTAAAGATGTTGAGGTAAATATTTATATCCCTCAAAGAGCGGGAGGGAAAGCCGTAAACCACTCCCGCGTGCTTCAAGCTATCGTTATCCTTTACTTTAATTTTCTCCCCGTTCTTAAAAGCTCCCAAGCCTTTGCCAGCCCAGTAAAGGTGGTCGTAGTAGGGCAGGTAAACCGCTCCGGCTATGGGTTCTCCTTCGTAAACGAGTCCTACGGATACCGCAAATATAGGAAATCCGTTTAAGAAGTTCTTCGTTCCGTCAAGAGGGTCTATAAACCACTTGTAGGGACTTATCGTTCCGCTGACACCCTCCTCTTCGCCCACAATCTCGTGCTCTGGAAAGTATTTGAGAATAAACTCCTTTATCCTTTCTTCGGAGGTTTTATCAACATAAGTGACAAAATCTTTCTCTCCCTTCTCCTCTATAGCGTCTCTGTTTACCTTACGGAAGTTCTCCTTTAGAACCTCTCCTCCTATCAGTGCCGCAGACTTTGCCGCCTCAACGAAATACTTTATTTCTTCCATAATCTCTACTAATACCACATTATCCGGTGGTAAATGTGAAGGTTATTATGCCCTCTTGAATTTCTCCCGTTTCTATAGGCTCGAACCTCAGTTTTTTGACGAGTTTTAAGAGACCGTTGTCTATCTCTGCTATACCGCTCCTTTGAAGGATTATCGCCTTTATCACCTTACCCGAAGGGTCCACCCATATCTTAATCTTTACCGCGGAGGGAAACTCCTTAACCTTAAAGGTGGGAGGAGGAGGAACGTAGGTGAGTTTACGGCTTCCTACCTTTATTGTGAGCTTTCGCTGAGACACGACGGCGGAAATTTCTCCTACCTCTTTTGCAAGTTTTTCTCTCTCTTTTAACCTTTTTAAAACCTTCCCCTTTATCTCTTCCAGAATGTTCACACTCTCCTGAGGCTTCCCCTCAGCTTTTACAGGAATTTGTCCCTTCTCTCCCGCAGGAATAGTGGTAGCAGATTGTTTGTTTTTTACAACCTTTGGTGCTTTCGGTTTTTCTACTTTTTTCTCTACTTTCTTAGTAGTTTTTACAGGCGGAGATATTTCTTGAATTTCGACTTTTAGGGGAGGAAGCTCCTCCACTTCTGGAATGGAGATATGGAAGGTAAAAAAGTAAAGGAGGTTAAACAGTATTAGGTTTATAAGTAAAGCTATTAAGAAGTAAAATAGCTGCTCCAGAGAGCTCTTTAAGGAGAGCATACACCTTTAGTTTAATCCTGCCGAAAATAATCTTCAATCCTCCTGAAGGAGTATCTCCTCTCTCGCAGAGCTTTTATTATCTCCGCAAGTGCGTAGGGAGTGGCGTATCTCCTGCCGTTTGCATGGAATATGAGAATCGCTCCCGGCTTTACATTTTGCAAAACCCACCTCGTTAGCCTATCGGGAGTTGTGCGGGGGTCCAGGTCTCCGCTCGAGAAGGTCCAATGAACAACCTTGTAACCTAAGGATTCCACGATTTTGAGTGTTCTCTTATCGTAATTTCCTCCCGGGAAACGAAAGAGGAATGGCTTTTCACCGGTAAGCTCTTGGATTAATTTTTCCGCTCCTTTTACTTCCCGAATAACTTCTCTTTCGGAAAGTCTTTCCATATGAAGGTAGTGATTAAAGGAGTGGTTCTGAATACTGACAAGTCCGGTTTCGTGAAGCTCTTTCAAGGCTTTTCGGTTTCTCAGAAAAAAACTTCCCGTTCACAAATAGCGTAAAGGGAATCCTCTCTTTTACGAGAAAATCGGTTATTCGCCTGTCAAGGTAGGAAGGTGTCTTGGTTTCACAGGCGTCTAAAGTTATAAAGACAACTTTCTCTTTAGTTTTTATTTCTTTAATGACCTCGGCGAAGCCGAGGTATGTAATTAAAAAGAAAAATAAAATGGCTTTAAACGGGAATTAAGTCCTCCCTTACAAGGATTTGTCCCTTTTCTTTGTCAACGTTAATAACTATATCCGAAACAAAAGGTATCAGTAACTCCCCGTTTTTTAAAACGAGTGCGTCGTAAGCTCCGAGGTCCCTTATCCCTTCAACCTTTCCGAGCTCCTTCCCTTTATCTGTTACTACGTCCATTCCTACAAGTTCAAAGGCGTAAAACTCGTCTTCCGAAAGAGTGGGAAGCTCACTTCTTGGCAGGTAAATCTTCGCCCCTTTAAACTGTTCTACTCTATCTATACTGTCGTAACCTTTGAACTTTAAAATCACGAAGTTTTTCATAAAATCTATCCATTCCAGTTCAAAGGGAACGTAGTCTCCCCCTTTTCTTTTTAAGTAAACCTTTTCAAGATTTTCCCAAAACTCCTGAGGCAGGTAGGGATATACCTTCAGCTCTCCCTCCAGACCGAAGGTATCTGTTATCTTTCCTATAACTACGTAGTCTTCCATACTTCTTTATTCTAAAAACATCGTTATCCCCGCAATTCCGTAGGCTCCGTTCTTGTAGCAGACCTTTATACGTTCCCACGTTATTCCGCCGAGTGCGTAAACGGGAATTTTTACCTTTTGAGAGACCTCTTTAAGAGTTTTTAATCCTATAGGTTCAGCATCGGGATGGGAAGTTGTTTTAAAGATGGGGCTGAGCGTAATAAAGTCGGCTCCCTCCTTCTCAGCATAGAGAGCACTCTCAAGGGAGTGGGCGGAGAATCCTACTATGAAGTTCGGATTTATCCTCTTTACGACGGAAGGTGGAAAGCTCTTTTCAGGAAGGTGAACGCCGTCCGCACCTACCGCAAGGGCAACGTCAAACCGCTCGTTTATTAAAAGTAATGCATCGTATTTCTTTGTTAGTTTTCTCACATCCTTTGCAAGTTCGTATAGC
>WFPV01000179.1 GCA_015487405.1 Aquifex sp.
ATATAAAACTACAGTTATTGCTTTTATTTTTGCTTGTATTCTTTCCCTCTTTTCAATCTTTTTAAAGCACTCTTCTAACTTCCCTTTTAGCCCATATTTCTATTTTCCCTCCTCCCTATCTTGGCATTCTCAATGAATGAATATAAGAACAGCGCGCCAGAATCAAAAGGTTTCATATTTTTACTTCAATCATATAAACACAGGTCTTCCTCCTATAGATACTGCTATCCGCTATTTTCTTCTTTTGATGGTATACTCTTAATTTAATTCCCTCCATCTCCCCTTTACCTTTAATGATCTTTGTCTATAATATTAATATTAAATGTTAAGAGCAGCGGAAATGCTTATAAATAGAAAGGTCCTACTCTCATTTTTAGGGGCTGGTTTTATTACTATAAATTTTGGAGCTAACTGGGGTGAAATGTTTTATACAAAACATAACCTTTATAGGGATGGTGATAATATGATGCCTGTATATTACTTTGACAGGACCGTTTTTTTTACCTTTTGTTTTGCCTGTCATATAAGGGCTACACCTCATGCGGGGATGAATAGATTTGCAACGTATGGATACGATAACGAAAAGTTAAAGGATAAACATTTTTATCCTCAATCTCTTGCATGTTTATCATGTCACGATGGATTTATAGCATCAAACATAAGTCCTACGAAATTCGGAACACATCACCCATTCTTCATAATTTACAAAGAGGAAAGGTTTGTTCTTAGACCTCCTACTACTCCAATTCAAGGATGGATAGGGGCTCAGACTATTGCAGATCTAATAGATAGATTTAATGGTTCTCTACAGTGTGTTTCTTGTCACGATCCTCATGTAAAAATCACAAGTTTCCTAAAAAGGAGCAATGAAGGTTCTATGCTTTGTCTTAGCTGCCATGAGAAGTAAGATTTTTTTTATAATTCTTGTGCCATTGGTGGCTTTTGCTGAAAATGTAAAGTTGAAGTTCCTTTATTCTGTATCTCACGCTTCAGGATTGGAAATAGGAAAGCCTTACGGTATATGTGCTATAGAGGATAGGGTGTATATAGCTGATACAGATGGAGTAGTGTTCGTCTACAAAGAAAAAAAGAAGAATCTTGACGTTTTTGAAACAGAGGTAAATCTAAAGGAGCCTCTAGGAATTGCTTGTTTTCCAAAGAAAAAAATAATTTGCATTTCTGATGGCTTTTACAACAGAGTATTTTGTTTTGATAAGGATGGTGATCTTGTTTTATCCCTGGGTAAAGGTTCTAAACTGAAGAAACCTCGTGGTTTATACGGTGACGATGAAAAGAAACTTCTGTATGTTGTAGATACAGGACTTCATAAGGTTTTTATATTTAACCTTGATGGTAAATTAGTTAGAAGCTTCGGGGAAAGAGGAACTACATCAGGAAAGTTTAATTATCCAACAAATATATGGGTTGATAAAAAAAATGGATACATTTTAGTCTCAGACACTATGAATTATAGAGTGCAAATATTCGATAGTAATGGGAATTTTATAAAATATATAGGAGGACCTGGGGATACCCTAGGATATTTTGCTCGTCCCAAAGGTATAGCGGTAGATTCTAAAGGTAGAATATTTGTGGTAGATGCTGCTTTTAACAATGTTCAAATATTTGATCCGCAAGGCAAACCGATAACATACTTTGGAAAGAGTGGAGATAAAGAAGGGGAATTTGTTCTCCCAGCAGGAATATATATAGATGAAAAGGATAAGGTATACATAACTGATCAACTCAATAGTAGATTTCAAGTTTTCCAGCTGGGAGGGGAATGATGTATTCAGTTTCATTTATTCTTCTTATGACGTCTTTTTTTATATTTTTTATATTTGGCGCAGAGCCCATAGAGGTTTCACCAAACTCCTATAAATTTGAAACTTTAAAAGCTGGACAAATATCAAAACCTGTAGTTTTTAAAGTTAAAAATATCCTAGGGAAAGATATAGTGTTTGGTACAGTTCACCTTAGCGGAAAAGACGCACTGGATTTTAAGATAGGAAAAGACACTTGTTCTTACGTTATTCTCAAGAATAGTGCCTCATGTGAAGTAGAAGTATTTTTTAATCCTATAATCCCCCCTCCCATAGGAAAGAATGAAGAAGTTACGCAGATAAAAGTCAAAAAACAAAGTATTTTAATATTCCCTGTTTCAGAAGTTCCAGATTTTAATAATCCTAAGAAAATAAGGGTCCCCATAGAGGGGACCGCTATCTTTGAAAAGAAGAAAGGAAAATAAATTACTTTCCAAGTATATACTCAGCAAGGGCTTTTAACTCTGCATCAGAAAGCCCTTTAAGCTTGTTAAGTTGAGCTTTCATTATAGCAGCTTTATCAGGCCAAACTCTTGCTTCAGCCTGCCCTTTAAGATACTTAACAAGAGCATTTACATCCCCACCATATGCCCCCTGGATAGTTTTAAGAGAAGGGCCCATAGGTGTGTCTTTGTCAGGCTTGTGACAAGCATTACAACCCTTGGACTTAAATATAGCTTCTCCGCCCGCGAATACGAACCCTGCAAGCCCCAGTGAGAGTATAAGTCCTTTCATTTCTGCACCTCCTAAAGTTTTTTTCTTTAATCTTTAGTATATTACAATTTTCTCCTGCCATATACTTAAAAATTTTTAATGGATTTTATAACCTATATTTATTTTTTATGACACCTAAGACATAAAATTGCTTCACCTGAATAATCGTTCTGAAAGAAGAACCTGAAATTGGATGCATGAGGATTGTGACACCCTGTACAGGAAAGTTCAAATCCTGGCCTTGCAGGATCTGGTTTACCTGAAACGGGATGAGCTTCTCCAAAAACGAAACCTACAAGCGGGTGTCTTTCTCTCCTCTTTTCACTGTGGCATGTAGTACATAGATCGTTAGTTTGTTTCTTTAAGAAAAACCTTACGTCTTCAGAGTGTGGATTATGACATATATAGCAATTTCCGGTTGCCGGAGGGCCATGCATATACTTCTTGCTTAACCATATCTGTTTTTTATCACCATGGCATAAATAACATGTTTCACTTATCGGGTCGTTCCAAGCATATTTTGATTTATCATTCCCAGTATGACACATAGTACATGAACCCATGGAGGGAGGATGGGGAAATTTCCTGCTAACTATCTTTCCGTGACACTTCATACAACTATCTTGCTCTGAAGCTCCACTAATTGTATGACAGTCAGCACACAGTATTTCTCGATTTTTAACGTGGAAGGGATTTACTTTATAATCAGGAGGTGGATGACTTCCCTCAGGATGGACTTGAGAAGTCATGAATACTGACACCTTCTTTTTTTGTTTTTTTCCATCTTTTCCTACTACTTCTACTTCTATAGTATTTTCTCCTGGAACTATCTGAATTGTTTTACAGTAAACCTTTCTATCTTTTTCAACCTTTAAAGTTATATTTTCCTCTAGTGTTTGTATAACGATTTCCTTGGCATTTTGTGGGTTAACCTTAACTACAAAAGATATATACTCCTCCCTAAAGATGCTCTTAGGTTTTGGGGTTAAAATTTCAAACCCCCAGCTTACACCAATAAGAACACTACTACCTAGGGTTAAAAACAGGTTTAACCCTATCATATCCCCTCCTTGGATGACAAAGTGGTCCACAGAAACCACCATTTTCAGTCGGTACATAATTCAGCGAAAACTTAATCTTTCCAAACTCTGTGTAATCCTTTATGTGATGAGGATTTCCACTTGAAGCATGCCAGTCATGACAAGCACCACAAACAATCCCTTTATCTTTGTTAACATGAACCCAGTGAAGGCTAAGCTTGCCGTTTCTAAAGCCTGAAGCTTCCGTTTCTTTTTCAAGAAAGGGAGTTGGATCATGGCACATAAAACATATATAGTTCTCTTGGCTAAATTTAGCGTAGTGACCAGATGGAAATGGAGCTTTTAAAATCCTAAAGTTATCCGATCCATGAGGATTGTGACATGCAACACAATCTCCCCATTGGTTAGGGCCGTGGGGATTAGGATTTAGCGCAAAATGTTCAGCCATATTCTTTATTATGTCTCCATCCTCTTCCCTTCCCATAATTTTATTATGACATGATAGGCATAAATCTTTCGGCACCGCAGTATGTATTAGTTTAGGATGATCTGCTCCGTGAGGGTTATGACAATTAAGACAACCATCCCTCATAAAAACGGCAGCATGTTTATTCTTAGATTTTTCCGCATGCTCCTTTATATCTGGGTGACACATAAAACATATTTCCTTTCTTGGCATCTTTAATCTGAACTCATGATCTTCAGAGTGAGGGTCATGGCAAGCAGAACAACTCATTAATTCTACAGGGGGGTGTACTTTAGATTTAGCGAGAAGTTTCTTTATATTAGGGTGGCATGAAACACAAAGATCATTTTGAGAAGGAGCCTTCAGCAAAGCTTGGGTTTTAGACTTGTGAGGATCATGGCATAAGGTGCAATTTCCTGCTTTCACAGGGTTGTGAACTATCTTTTTCTGATCTTTACGGGTATGGCACATATAACAAAGATCGGGAACTTTCGTGGTTAAAGCTTCACTGTAACCATCCTGTGTTTTTACGTGACAGATAGAACAATCTCCCGTTTGAAAAGGTGGATGCACTACTTCTTGTGCATAGGACAGTAAAATTGTCGCCATAAAAACTATTAAGGCGACCACTATTTAGAAACCTCCATAACCTTATTTCTATTTCTAAAAGCTAAGATGGAAAGCAGTACAAGACCTCCAAAGACATAATAAACCCACTTTGGAAGCAGAAAATCACCTGAAGCGTATGAATGTAAACCAGAAAGAAGGAAATTTACACCGAAGTATGTCATAAGGACACTACTGTAGGAGAACATAGCCAATACGAGAAACGTGTAAAGAGAGTAGAAAGGTGTATACTTTAAATGCAGCACTATAGCATAAACAAGGATTGTTATAAGCGTCCACGTTTCTTTTGGATCCCAACCCCAGTATCTTCCCCAGGATTCATTAGCCCAAACAGCTCCCAGAATGTTTCCTATGTTAATAAGGACAAAACCGATGAGAATAGAAATTTGTGCAGTTTTCGCTATTTCTCTAAAGTTAACCCTTTGTACCCAGGTTCCAGGCATAGCCATAAATAACAATCCTACAAATCCAAGAATAGCTGCGAGGCCAAAGAATCCATAACTCGCCACCGTTATCCCAGAATGGAATATCAACCAATAGGATTTTAACACAGGTACAAGAGTGGTTATTTGAGGATCTAACCAACTAAGGTGGGCTATAAAAAGAAAAGCACCAGCCATAAGGGAACCTGCAAGCGGTGCGAAGGATTTCTTCATAAATATTAAACCTGCAAGAGCCGCAGAAGCCCCTATAAATACTATTGATTCATAAGCATTACTCCAGGGAGCATGACCAGCTACATACCATCTTAATCCGAGCCCTATGAAGAGTATAACGGTTAACAGTCCGTAAATGCTTACAAGTATCAACTTGAGGATTCTTAATGCCTTACTCTTTCCAAAAAGAAATTCCCCTATGAGGATGGAAAAGAATGACACTCCTAAAGCTAAGTAAGGAAATATTGAGCGTTCAAAAATATTCAAGTTATTATAGAGAATCTCCATTTTAACTCGCGTGTCGGAAAGTACTAAATCTTTTCCTTTAGTTCTTTGATACTCCTTGATTTCTTCTATAGCTTCCTTGAGTGTTGTCCAATCTCCTTTCTCCACTCCTATCATGGCTCCTCTAAAGAATTTCCGCATAATATTTGTTATCTTTTCAGAATCCTGTTTAGGGAAACGGTGTACCGCTGTTGCAAAACCATACCAGGTTTTATTTGGATCACCCTCAAGAGGAAACATACGAGGAAGCTCACCTGTGAATAACATAAAAAGAATACTAAGCCGTTCAGCTATCTTAAGAACCTCTTTATCCTTCTTTGTTCTTTTTGCTGGTTCTTTTCTGTTCGCTTCATCGGTTTCTTCCGCAAGTTTATAGACTCCATTCGGGGTAAGCGCGTTTATATAGGCGAAATAGTTTTCATCAGGAAGTACACCTAACTTTTTCTTTATCTCCGGATGATCTACTTTAATAACAGGTAAAACCTGCCAATGAAGTGGAAAGGTCATCATCCCCAAAAGGGCCTGACATGGAGTAAGTCCAAGGATTTCCGGTTTTCCATGAATTTTATTTGCTACTTCTATAGCAAAAGTGTGAAGAGTTTCCATTCTTCCATCGGCACTTTGGACGGTAAGTTTACAAAATTCTTCAGCTACTTCTTTATCAATTTTCTTAACAATTTCAAGAGCTTCGGAGGGGTTGGCGGGTGGTCTTGTTGGAAAACTCCATCCAGTTATTGGAAGTAACAAAACAAAGGCTATTAGGAGCATTTTCTTAATTCTAAAGCCTAAGAAAGCAACCAGACTTAAACACAGTAGGGTATATCCAAAGTAAGTAGGGAGAACTCCGGGATCTCTATTAAAGGAAAGCACAGTTCCTTTCTCATCAGGATCGTAAGACATTTGGAAAAATCTATAACCTCTGTAGTCAAGAGTATGATTCATATATATTCTATAAGGGAAAACTTTACCCATTTCTTCATCTATTACGACCACTTTACTTTCATATGAAGAGGGAGCATTAGACCCAGGATATCTCTCTATTATAAAATCTTCAAGTTTTATAGCGAAAGGAAGCCTTATCTCCTTTTGCCCATACGCTATTTCCACCGTGGCATCTTCGAAATTAAGTTTTGAAGGGATGTAGGTGAAACCTCCTTCTTTTACAAATATAAGGTCTGTTACCTTCTTTTTACCTTTATAGTTTACTTCTAATTTCAGGGCCGAATATTGACGCTCGCGATTCCCATACACTGTTTCCTCTTTTATATTTAGTTTTGCTTCTTTAAGAGCATCTAGAAGTATAAAAACTATCCCCTCCCTTCTATACACTCTTCTCGGTTCTAAAGGAACTTCTTCCAATGGTTTTATTTCACCACCTCTCTCACCGTTCATCTTAAACCATTCTATTGGGGCATCTGATACCATATACAACTTATCTCCTTTAAAGTAAACTTTTATAAATCTATCCTTCTCTGGAGGCTCCTTTCCAAAGTAAAAGCGAAATAGTCTAGAATCGTAAACACTTCCTTCCCTGAGAATAACATCGTATCCTCCCTCAAGTACTATGTGAACTATAGGTTCCCCACCTTTATGAGGAACAGCTTCTATTTTCGCAGAAGGTATATAGTCTATAGCTTTAAGCGTAACTAGACCATTCCCTACTCTTATGATTTCTTCAAATCCTGGGTCCGTAAGAGGAGATATTATTCTCTTTTTCTCCCCTTTAGCTACTTGACCATTTTCGGAAACCTTAACTATGAAATAGTGATCATAAGATACACCTCTATTTACGGTTTGCCCTTCTCTTATATGAACAGTTCCCTCTTCACCTATGTACCTTGTAAGAGCCGCTCCTGCAAATATAAACAGGAAGGAAAGATGCACGAGAAAGAGGGGGAATTTTTGAGGTCTCCACAGTTTAAATCTATATATATTTACTAAAGCAGACAGAGTTATCATAGTAAGGATAGCTTCAAACCATCTTGTACTGTACACCATTTCTCTTGCGGCATCTCTTCCGTAGCTATTTTCTATAAATGTAGCTACAGCACACGCTACAGCGAGTATACCAAGGAGCAATAAGGTTGTTTTCATAGAAAAAACAGCTTTTATAATAAGACTAATCATTCTGAAAAATGTATTTCTTTCAGAGCTTGCAGTCTGGACCACATCCATCGTTGCTAACCTCCTTTAAAATATCTATTTCATAAATTTTCCATCCCTCCCCCTCCTTTCTTAGCTTATAAGATATTTCATAAAATATATACTGGGGTGGAAGAGCAACCTCGCCTGAATTTATATAAGTATAGCTATACTGCCATTTTTCTTCGGTAATCACTACAGCTTCCCTTCCATTCATCCTTATCTCTTTAAATTTAATATCCAATAAAACTGCGGAAGGAGAATATCCAGATAGTCTCCAAGCATCTATCCATATCTGAAGTCTTCGCGCTATATTTTTATCCACTATCTCACTAACGAATATACTCATCCCTGTTTTCATGCATAAAGGTAGATTTTTAACATATGCAATAACCGCATCTTTCGGAGTTACGGCTGTACTTACCATAAGAATTGTTGCAAATATTAGCCCCGTCATTGGTAACACCATGTAGGTAGTTGTGCGGGTGGATTAAACTCACCACAATTACTGACGAATGGAGAATCTGGATAACAGTCGTACTGTCCGGAACCTCTTCTATATCCGTGACACATTCCTCTGTCCCCGCCGCATCCTATGTGTTCTGTCCATGCATCACGCCTATCTCCTATATTCCAGTTTCCTCCATCGTAGTCCTTTCTAAATCCCCAGAGCTTTAACATGTAGTTTCCATTTGTGTCTTTATAATTGTATGGCTCTGGAAACCAGCAATATCCTAAGAGTCTTGATACGGGAGAACCATGAGGAATTGCAACGTGGCACTCTACACATGCCGCAGTTACCATAGGAGCAAAAGAATTGTGGGGAGATACATTATTCATTATCCAAGGAATATCGTGGCAGTTGTTACAGAATAGTTCGTTTACATTCTGTGTACCTGTTATTATTCCTGAAGGAGTGAAAAACTGCCCTTGGCTATCAGTAGGCCAGTAGGTTCCTGGACCCTTTAACATGAACTTTATGTTAGAACCGTGGGGACCTCTTGGGTCTCCTCCAGCTTCGTTTGCCGCTCCGTGACAGTCTGAACAGTACATGGTAACATTTCCTACAAAGCTCCTCCAAGGTTCGCGCATGGCCTCCGGTGGTAATGCCCTTGGTTCGTATGAACCGGGTCTCTGATTAGCACTTACCACTACGGGGTGTCCCGATGCGTTATTTGGATTAAACTCTGCTGCTGTATCCGTTAAATTGTAAGGAGTTCCATCTAGCAATGTGCGGCCGTCAGAGAATGTATATGCAGATACCCACTGGGTTGCGGGTCCTAAAGCCCAGTAAGAATGACATTTCATACATATCTGATATTCTGCTGTAGCTTCAGCTAAAACGGTATACTGAGTTGGCTGTGTTCCGGCACCAGTCCAGGTAGGCTCTACACCAGTTACCCCCTTAAGAACATTTGATACTTCGTTAGAAGGTGTTGAAGGATACCAACCCGCATTCACAGCGTCCCGTGTATCCGCTTGCCCTACATGATTACCCGGTGCTGTCATGTGAGGATTATGACAATCTACACATTCAGCATGCCTGAAGTTATCAAACGTTATTCCTTCATTACCCGGTGTTTGGTTCCCTGTTCCAAAAAGCACATCCAAGTTAGTGTGCACTCCGGAGATAGATATAACAGGATGGTTATAAGGTAAATTTAGGAGAGGCTCTATAACTTTTGTATTGTTCGCTCCTGTGCCGTGACAAGCCGACACATTAGAAGTGCTCGCCGCACCTTGGAAGCAGGTAGCTTCCTCAGACCATCTTAATAAGAAAGGTATTCCCTGACCTTTGTGTGGTGTGTGGCAGTTCAAACATCCTAACGCAGCTACAGTATTAACTCCGTATTTATCACTGACAGCTGGATCTGTATAAGTATTCGTGGCGGTGGCATGAGCACTTACATCCCAACCATTTCTTGCATGACAAGCTATACAGATGGCTTGAGCGTTAGCTCCAAAAGTAGCCCCTGTATCTATCCTTAAAAATTTTTTGTTGACAACTGGGTCATATTTATGGGGATCGTGACATGAGGTACATTCTACATAATCAACACCACCGTAATTATACAGTTTCACTGGAGCTGTAGGTGGATCTCTTAACTCTATACTTTTAGTGGAGTTACCCACGGTGTATGTAAAATTCGGATCGTAAGGTATCGCTACGGGATGATGGGATCGTAAATCTGTTCCTATGTATCCCTCTTCTGTAGCTGGCATTGTTCCGTCAGGATTTACTCCAATCATATCTATAGTCTGTCCGATATCGTATAAGTTTGTCCCTCTAACCCAGTAAACTGCTCCTATTGCAACTGTTCCATCGTGGCATGATAAACACATCCTGGAGATTATACCAGGTTGACCTTTATTGAACCCAGGTTGCTGAGGAGGAGGGTATCCAGTTCTTTCCAAAAACTCACTCGTATATAGTATATAATTTTGTGTTGAAAGTAGGTGATTCCAGAGAGGTACACTAATCTGTGCGTGGTGAGGTATATGGCAAAATACACAAATTTCGTTCTCGCTTACAGCCTTTATAGTTCCTGGACCTGTAGAAGACAAATTATGGGGTGAATTTACTATACCCACATTTGAAAAAGCAACACCAACCATAAGTATAAGTAATAGTGCAGAAAGCACGTTATTTACCCCCAAGATACCTGAGCACAACAATCCTCGCATTGTAAGAGTCGGCAACAAATATCTGGTCATCTCTTATAAATATATCCATTGGCACTGCAAATTCTCCTTCTCCCTTGCCAAAACTTCCTATTACCAGTAGTAATTTTCCTTCCCTATTGAATATCTGAATAGTGGAGAAAAGAGTGTCTCCTACATATATATGTCCATCTTTATCTACTGCTATTCCTCGTGGATTGGCAAAGGTTCCTATCGTAGTACCTCTTTTTCCAAAGGCAAAGATTTCCTTCCCTTCTGGACTAAAAATTCTAACTTTTGCATTTAACGAATCGGAAACGTAAATATTTCCTGTGGAATCAAGGTTTATATACGTTGGTCTGTTTAGATTTGTTCCTATCTCTCCCAACTTTTTGCCTTTTAATGTGAAAATAAGAATTTTGTTTTTGAGTGTGTCACTTATGTAAAGCCTTTCTCGTTTTTTATCTATAACTATACCTGTTGGGCGTTCAAGTTCTTTTTTTCCAAGAGTTCCTAATCTCTTTCCTTTTTTGTCGAGCAAAACTATACTACCTAATACCGAATCGCTGACATAAATTCTGTTGCCATCAAAATCAACATCTATGGGTGATGGAAATCCATCTGCGAAATAAACGGCTTTCTCCTTAAGGTTGAAAATCAGGACCCCAGAAAGTCCTTGGTCTGCTACGATAAAAAGGTCTTTATCCGCATATACTCCCGCTGGTTTAAGAATACGATATTCTTTTTCTTCCCCAAAGAAGAAACTCTTTAACCTTTGCCACAAGCTTTTCTTTATACCTACATCCTCTGGGGTTTCTATAGCTTTCTCGTAAGCTATACGTGCTTTTTCAGGAGGAGGAGGCCACACTATCTTTCCCCAAGAAAGAGATAACAAGAGGATAAAAATTAAAACCCTCATTTTAACCTTACCTCTATTGTTCTTCCCGTATCTTTACCAAAATAATCAAGGAGTTTTTCTATAAGAATATCTATGTTGGCTCTTATATCAGGGTAATCATCCTCGTAGGATATTTCTCCTATCCAAAGAGGACTACCATTTTTTTGAAGCTTGAGCATAAGCCAATGTATGTAAAGGGTTTGTTTATCTTCATAGTAATACGTTGCTGGAGGAAGAAGTACAGTATATATCTCGGGAGTTGCCTTTCCCTGCTCAAGCCTATATGCTGTAAATGTAAGAACCTCACTGGGCCCGTAAACTATCCTAGGAACGTATATCTGAACTGGCGTTACTCCATAATCGAACGTTAAAGTATACTCTTTACATTCCTCTTGCACCTTAAACCCTCTGGCTATTAAATTTTTCTTTAACTTTTCCTTTATAAGATTGTCCAATAGAGGGTTTTTCCCACTACTTTCTTTCTTAATACAAAAAGCCTTGACGTATGTACTTCCTATTGTACTTATCTGAACCTTAGGAGCACAACTGAGGATTATGCTAAAAATACCTAATAATCCTAAGACTCGTGCTATAGTAGCTCCTATCGTAGCTGAAACCATCTTTTACTACCTCCTTGTTAAAGCTTGTGTTCCATATGACACTAACTTTCCTGAAGGAGTAACTAACCTTGAAGTTTCCGCTAACACTGTAATCCATGTTGTAAAGGGTATCTTGGTAAATGTCAGCTCCAAAGGATATATGAAGGTTTCTAGTGGGTACATAGCTTCCTGAAACTTTTAGGTAAGGCTTCACACTCTCTATATTTGTAGTCATAACTTTCCAGTAATCTATACCTACTCTAAGATTGAGATTGAATTTTTTCAGCACTCTTCCACCCCAAGATATAGAGTTATTAGACCTTATCACTTCATAAATATAGGCATATTCCTGAGAGGTAGTTTTAGTATAGGTTATGGAATGATTGAAAGATAAAGATCTACTTATATTGGTAAAAAACATCTCGGATATAGAGAAGCTTGTTGAAGCTTCTTTACCATCGAGAAATAAATTTGAATATGAAGCACTAATATTCATTGAAGAACGAATACTTGGAAAATTTTTATTGAGATTTCCATTAAAAGCGTAGGAGTAATAATTTCTCTCCTTATCACCTATCCATTTTGAGAAGGAACCACTACTACTTAAACTTATTTTCAAAGTTTTCGTTAGTCCCCTACTATAAGAAACACCTAATCCTAAGTTGAATGATGACGTATCTTCCAAGGAAAAGAAACTGGCATTCTGATTTAGTAGCCAGTGTTTCCCCAGCCTATAGGTTATCTTTTCACTAAAGGAGTAATATTCCGTATCTATAGCACCTCTATACTGACTAAAGGATGAATTAATACTGAGAGTAAATTTTTTATTTGGAAAATAGGAAAAGCTTAGACTTTCTGTGAAAAGTTCATAATTCCCTAAGGTAGAGGATGTATATCCTCCTCTTATATTAAAGTTCCAAGTTTTCTTTTTATAACCAAAGTTTATTCTAAAGTTTCTGTTTCTATCAAAATAGTTATAAAATGGTGATGTGGTTTTCGTTATGTTTTCTGTATAAGAGACGTCAAATTTCTCCTTTTTTCCTATGTAACTTAAATTTGCTTGTACTTTATCTACTTTATTTTTGTAATCAATACCTTCTATAATTGATTCAGTATCATTGGAAGAGAGAGATAAACTCATGTGTAAATCTCTTTTGCCATAAGTGAAGGTTATCCCTTTTGCACGAATAAGTGTTTCAATATCTTGCTGAAAATTCCCTCCTACTATTCGTGAGGGGGCGTATGTTCTTGAAAAATAGATGTATATAGGAAAAGAAGTTCCTCTAAAAAGTCGGAGATTCAAGTTGTAACCGTAACCCTTAAGGGAAGATTTTACTTTAGAGTTGTTGCTAGTATATGTGGATCTATCTATTCTAAAATCACCTCTTATATCAAAGTGAATAAATCTGGGTCTGAGGATGTAACCGTTGTACCCAATTTGAAAGTTTGTTAATAATTGATCTCTATCTACCTTTAAATTATAAGAATTACTATACCTCCATCCATCCCTTTTCAGACCTATCTCTATTCTCCCATACAAGCCTCGCTCTTTGCCTATAAAGGAGAAAGCCGCAGACGTAGTACCAAGAACCCCTAGTGCTAAAAATGCTTGCTTCTTCATAGGCTTTCCTGTTCATCACTAATTTTCTTTGTCAGAAAGGTACTGAAATACTTGTACCCTTCTGTTTAGCTGATCTACTACGTAGATACGATCTTTTTCATCTATATAGAGCCCTGCCGGTAAATGGAACTGTCCAGGTCCACTACCAGGACCTCCTACAAAGAGGAGCAACCTTCCTTCCTGATCAAATATCTGAAAGTTATCAAAGGCGGCATCGGCTACATATATATGCCCATCACTATCTATACCGACACCTTTAGGTCTGTAAAAGTCTCCAGGACGGTTCCCCGGTTGTCCAAATTTTCTTATGAAGTTGCCTTCCGGATCAAATATCTGAACCCTAAAGTTAAATGTGTCCACTACTACAATATTCCCCGTTTTTCTATCTATGGCTATATTTGTAGGATAGTTGAACTCTCCATCAGCGATACCTCTACGCCCTATAGTAAAAAGGTGTTCTCCTGTTTCTAAATTAAAAACCTTTAAATTATGTTCTCCTGTATCTACTACATAAAGTCTATTCCTTTTCTCATCTACAGCAAGACCAGTGGGACGCTTTAGTATATTCCTACCCACACCCATCAGTACTTTACCCTCTTCATTTATGGCAAAAACCATTCCCATTCGTGCATCTGAAACCCATAACCTTCCCTTACTATCACCTGTTATATTTATGGCTCCGGCAAAGCTCCCCACAAGTTTCAGCTCCTTCTTTTCCGTATCAAAGATGAACACTTTATTGAAAGCTGTATCCACAACGTAAATTTTGGACCCCTTAGCCCATACACCGTAGGGCTTCATTAGCTCAAGGCGAAATCTTTCTTCTCCGAGGAGCGGTGATAGAAAGTCCTTTTTACCTAAATCTGCTTCACCTCTATAACTTGCTATGTACTTAATACGCGGTTTTTCAGGAGGCGGAGGCCATACCCAGACCCCCTCCTCCTGCTGCTTTGCAGCACAACCTACCAAAAAAATCAGGGAAATTATAAATAAAAGTACCCTATCAAATATTAACTTCAAATTGCCTGACATGACCCCCATTATTACTTAGCGTGGCACGCAAGGCATAAAGCACTTCCTTGATTTCCTCCAACAAGTCTAAGAAACATAGGATGTTCATTGTCTGCCCAGTTTCCATCAGCCGGGTTATTGGCGTGGGGGTCGTGGCAAGATGGACATTCAACTTTTCCATTTCTTAGAAGATCTCCTATGGTTGGTCCAGCAACTCCATCGGAATCTCTCACGAGCCATGTTCCAGTTAGAGCTGTAGTTATGGGTCTTAAGCTACCGGGATTTTGATCTGGATCTGCATTAGGAGCGTTATAGACTATAGAGATTGGGTGATCGTTTGTAAGATCTGTACCGATGTTAGCGTAACTATTGGCAGGCATAGGTACAGCTACTCCATCTCCACTAAACGTAGTTCCTCCGTCTGTTGTCATGGAAACATGTGCTATATTCCCTATTGGCTGAGGTCCAGGGAGATTGACTATGGAGTTAATTGCTGTAGCTCCATCGTGACAGGAAAGGCACGCTTTTGAAGGGGCGTTGGGTTGAGCATCTGTAGTAGTACCGGAAACAGTAGTTCCATACATTGTAAATTGAGAAGTGGTATCTGCTTTGTTCCATAGAGGAGCTCCTGTAAATGCTGTGTTAGAGTGGTGAGGAGTATGACAGAATATACAAATTTCTTGAACATTTTGAGAGAAAATATTCAAATTGTTAACATTTGGATTGGTAGGTCTAAGGTCGTGTTTAGTTCCTACAATTCCAGATCCCCCGAAAACAATACTACTTATCCCAAGAATTCCTGCGAGCACCCAACCTTTCCTTTTCATTTTGCTACCTCCTTGTATTATTGAACGTAAAGCTCTGATTTTAATATACTTCAAATTATAAAGACCATGTCATAAAAAATATTTATAAATGTGTTAATTTTATGTTATTTCATCAAGAATTTCCGCGTAAGAAGGGTGAGAAAAAGAATACCCCAATCGTGCAGCAAAGGTGTTTATTATCTCCGATACTCCGAATCCTAATGCGCAAAGGAAAACAGGTTTTCCGGAAGAATCGTAACCTACTTTGACAATGCCCCTATCCATTCTCATAAAGTTCTTAGGATTTATTGTTAGAGCCTTGTAATCGTACTTAACCGCTTTTTCTTTATCTCCAACAAATCCTACCTCGTAAGCTGAAGAAATAATAACTGGAACCCTTGCAGGATTAAATTTCTTGCTTTTCCCATATACTATGTTGTGAAAGACTACTCTTGCTTTTTCGAAGGCGTAACTTGCTCCCATGGGAGGTACCAGATCACCTACAGCATAAACTCCGGGTATGTTGGTCTCAAGAAAATCATCTACCTCGACGAAACCGTTAGATTTCATCTTTACCTCAGGAAATAGATGTGGTGATAAATTTGGTTTTCTTCCTGTAGCTGTAATAACTGTATCTACATGGTCAAAATAGTTATGCATTATCTCTATTCCCAATTCTTCAAAAAAAGCTTCTAATTTATCAGAAAACACTTCAGGTATTTGGGAAATAGAAGATAAAAGCTTTTCTTTTATTGATAAAATTACTTCAAATCCGAAGAAATTTAGTAAGAAAGCTATTTCGCAAGCTGTCGCCCCTTCTCCTTTTATAAGTACTCTTCGACCAAGTTTTACCTTTCCGCTTAAGATATCTTCGGGTGATATCCCCTTTTCCTTCTGTTTTGAACCACAGGCTAAAACTATATACTTTCCTCTTAAGTAATGCTTACCCACTTTTATTACTTTCTTATCTACTAACTTAGCCTCGCCTTCAATAATTACCAATCCACGCTTTTCTAAAAAATCTTTTGCGGTTTTTCTTAACAAATTAATCCTTTCCTGAGATTTGTTTATAGCTTCTTCCCAAGTAATAGGAGGTCTATCTTTTTTAAAAATTTTCTCTACAATACTATAGCTTGATGCTATACTGTAAAGGAAATCCTTAGGTATGCATCCTCTGTTTAAACAGACACCTCCAAATAGATCTTTTTCAACCAAACATACTTTTAAGCCTTTTTGTATTAGAAGTTTTGAAACTTTATATCCTCCAGGACCACTGCCTATAACTATAACGTCAAAATCTTTCATCTATAAACTTCCCTCCGGGCTATTCTAGAATTGTATGTGTTTTAATAGTATATAAAATAATTACTCTCTTTTAGCGTATTGTTAGTTACTAGAAGAGTTTCCGCATAGATTGACACTTTAAATCTACTTCAATTTCCTTCTGAGAGTGATTCTATTAATTCCCAAGAGTTTTGATGCCATAACCTGATTGCCTTTGGTCTCCTTTAGTGCCTCCTCAACTACCAAACGGGATATATAGTCTATAAACTTATGATATACATTTCCTGGACTATATTTAATTAATTTTCGTACCTCTTTCCTTACTAAACTTTCTAATTCGCTGGTTACTTCGTTGCTTTCATAATTAAGTTCAATATCTTTACTTGTTAAAATATGAGAACTACTAAGTGCTAATGCTTTTCTTAAAACATTTTCGAGTTCCCTAACATTCCCTGGCCAAGGATAGTTTATTATTTTCTCGAGAAATTTATCTGTGTAACCCTTTATTTTTTTCCCCATTTCTTTAGAAAGTTTTCTTAGGATACAGTTTACAAGTTCAGGAAGATCTTCTTTGCGATCCCTTAAAGGGGGAAGATGTATATGAATAGTTGCTATTCTGTAATAAAGATCTACACGAAATTCTCCTTTTTTTACAAGGTCTTTAATATCCTTATTTGTTGCACATATGAGCCTGAAATTAACATTTCTCTCTTTATTGCTACCAAGCCTTCTTATCTTCTTTTCTTGAAGAACTCGCAACAACTTAGGTTGAATGGAAATGGGCATATCACCAATTTCATCTAGGAACAACACTCCGTGGTTGGCTTTTTCTATTAGACCTTCTTTTGAAGTTGTTGCACCTGTGAAAGCTCCTTTTTCGTATCCAAAAAGTTCTGCTTCTAAAAGGTTCTCGGGAATAGCAGAACAATTTACTGCTACAAAAGGTCCCTGCCAGCGAGATGAAAGTCTCCATATAGCTTTAGCAAACAATTCCTTTCCTGTACCACTTTCGCCTGTAATTAAAACGGGAGTATCTACGGAAGCTGCTCTTCCAGCAAGTTTAAGAACTTCTTTCATACTCTTATATCCTCCTGCTATGGAACAAAGTTCCTCGCAAAGCTCTCCTTTCAATTCTTCTTCAGGGGCGGGAGGAAGAAATATAATTTTCTCCCTTTTCCTCGCATTTAGTTCCTCTATAGCTTTTTTAATTATTTGATATGCTTCCTCAGTTTCTATTGGCTTATAAATGACATCGTAAAATCCTAAACTTGATAATTTCATCACATAACCAGGAATATTTTTCCCTGTTAAAGCTATTAGGAGATTATCTTCCTTTAGATCAGGGAGAAGAGAAAAACCTAAGCTATCTATATCAATTATTATGATTTTTCCTTTTACTTCTTCATCTATATCTTCAACCTTCTGAATTCCATCTATATTTATGGATGGATCATGAGATAGAAGAATTACCTGTTTCATGTATATAAAATATACAAACTTTGTTTATTTTTTCAACAAAATAGGCTGGGATCTTTATACAGTTTAATAGATTTTAGATGGAGTGAAATTTGGCACGTTGTTTGCAAAATTAACTGTGCCATGGCAAAGGTTGGATGGGAAGAAATTTATAAAAAAAATCCAAGGGAAAGGTTAAAAAAGGAAAAGCATCCTTTAGATATAATTTATGAACTTGATAATTTGATAAAAAGGGGTTATGAAGATGTACCAGAAGAGGATTTAGTGAGATTACAGTGGTATGGGTTATACCATGACAAACCAAGAGTTGGGACTTTCTTATTGCGTATAAAAATTCCCGCGGGAAAACTTTCTCCCCATCAATTACTTGCAATAGGAAAACTGGCAAAAAGATTAAATAATTATGCTGAACTAACCACCAGGCAGGATATACAATTACATTACGTAAAACTTCAAGATGTCCCTCAAATTTTAGATGAGCTTAAGAATGCAGGTTTATTCAAAGTAGGGTCTTGTGGTGATACCGTAAGAAATATAACGTGTTGTCCTGTTGCTGGAGTAGATGAAGAAGAAATCTTTGATGTTAGTGAGTGTATTGAGAGTCTTTCCAGTTTCTTTTCCAACCCACATAATAGGGAATATTTTGATTTGCCAAGAAAATTTAAAATTACCTTATCCGCGTGCCCGTATCACTGTAATTATCCAGAGTTTCATGATCTTGCTTTTGTAGGAACACTGAAAAATGGAAAAGAGGGTTTTGCTGTATGGGTGGGGGGTGGACTGTCTTCTACACCGCGAATAGCAAGGCCCCTAGGAATATTTGTAGAACCGGAACGGGTGCTAGAAGTTGCAAAGGCTGTTATAGATATATGGAGAGAGGATCCAGAAAACAGGAAATCTTTTGTAAGAGCCAGAATAAAGTATTTTGTGGATAGAATTGGTGTGGAGAAATTTAGAGATTTGCTCATTGAGCGATTAACTTTTTCTCCGGAGCTTATGGATAAGGAGCCCAAACCTATAGGAAAAAACTTTCATGAAGGAATAAGGAAACAGAAGCAGGAAGGATTTTATTACATAACCGTACCTATACCTGTAGGTAGAATTAGTGGTGATCAATTAATTGGGATAGCAGAGCTGGCAGGAGAAAGAAATCTAGAAATAAGACTTTCGCAGAGGCAGAATATTATTCTTGTAAATGTATTGGAAGAGAGTATAAAGGATGTGGTTAAGGGTTTAGAAAACTTAGGATTTTCACTGAAAGTAAATAAAGCAAGATATTTATCAATAGCTTGTACAAGTGATCCATTTTGTAATTATTCCGTAGGCTCAGCTAAGGAAACTCTATTGGAAATCTTGGATTATTTAGAGGAAAAATTTGGAGATATAGGGGATATACTTATTGGTTCTGACGGTTGTCCTCACGCCTGTTCTCACCACTGGCTTAATGATATAGGACTTCAAGCCACATACATAAGACACCCTGATGGAAGAGTAGAAAGCGGTTTAAACATAATACTACGAGGCGGATACGGAAAGGAGGTAGGAATAGGAAAAATTCTTGTAAAGAGAGCAACCATAGAAGAGACAAAAATTTATTTGGAGAATTTAATAAGAGCTTATAAAGATTCAAGGGTAGATAGTTTTGTTAAATTTGTAAGAAGTTTAAGTGATGAAGAGTTGCTTTCAATAATGAAGGGTGAAAAAAAAGATATGGAATGTGAGGAAAAAGGGATAAAGGTTAAAATGATGGGACCCCTAACAAAGCTTACGGGGGGCATTGCGGAGATATGGATAGACGCAAAATCTATAACTATAAAAGAGCTTATAGAGAATATTGATAAACTTTATCCTGGATTCAGAAAAAAAATCTTAAATGAAAAAGGTGAAATAAAGTCAAGTATTAATGTTTTTGTAAATGAAGAAGATATAAAGTTTCTCAAAGGTATTCATACAGAAATAAAGGAAGGTGATGAAGTTCAATTTATACTTGCGCTTGCAGGAGGTGTGTCATGAGGTTTGATGAGATTGAAATCCACGAGCTTGCTATTGATTATGAAGATCGTTCAGCTGAGGAAGTTGTTGCTTGGGCTATTGAAAATTTCCATCCCAAGCTCTACATAGCGTGGAGTGGGCAAGTTGAAGATATGGTACTTCTCGATATGGCGTGGAGAATTAATCCCCAGGTAAGAGTGTTTACCGTCGATACGGGAAGACTGCATGAGGAAACCTATGCCTTAATTGAGGAAGTAGAGAAGATATACGGAATAAAGATTGAAGTTTTCTTCCCAAATCATAAGGAAGTGGAGGATATGGTTAAAAAGTTCGGAGTAAACCTCTTTTACAAAAGTGTAGAGCTTAGACACTTATGTTGCCATGTGAGAAAAGTTAGACCCTTAGTAAGGGCTTTAGGGCAAGTAGAAGCATGGATAACTGGACTTAGGAGGGAGCAATGGGCTAGCAGGCATAACATAATGAAAATAGAGGTAGATCATGACCATGGGCAAATAGTGAAAGTGAATCCTCTCGCAGATTGGACTGAAAAAGATGTTTGGAACTACATAAGGGAGAAAGGAGTTCCTTACAACAAGCTGTACGAGAAAGGGTACAGAAGCATAGGATGTGCTCCTTGCACAAGGCCCATAGCCCCCTTTGAAAATCCAAGAGCTGGGCGATGGTGGTGGGAGAAGAATGCTCCAAAAGAATGTGGAATGCATTGCAGTATAGAAACGGGGGGTTTTGAAAAAATAGCTGACAAAATTCTGGAGGAGTTGGAAGATGGCAATAAATATACCAGTAAAGGTGAAAATGGATGAGCTTCAAAGAGTTCTTAAGAAAAGAGGTTGGGAAGAAGGATTCTTTAACGGAAAGAAAGCGTTTATAAAGCACAATAAGTTCTGGTTATGGGTAGCTGTTAGTGATGAAGATCGACTTGTGTTTATCTCTTTTCCTGTTGAAGAGAATTCCCGTTTACATTCCCGGGGAATACAACTGTTAAAAAATGAAATAGAAGCCTTGGGAAGAGCTTTAGGCTTTACTCTACCAAAAGAGGTAGTACTGTGGAATTCATTATAGGGTTCTTTATATCTTTTCTTATAGGGTTAACGGGAGTAGGAGCAGGAATTCTTACTACACCATTACTTATAGTTTTATTAGGCTTAGAATCAGCAGTTGCGGTAGGAACTGCTCTTATTTTTGCTACCGTGATTAAAGGGTACGCTGGACTTTTATATTTCCTACAAGGATTATATGATAAGAAAATTTTATTCTATCTCTGTATTGGAGGTATTCCGGGAGCTATACTTGGCTCTCTTGGTGTGAGTTATATAGGAATAGATAAAAATACAATGATGATAATTCTTGGTAGTTTAGTTTCTATAACTGCGCTAATGAACCTTTATTTTTCTTTAAAAGGGCTAAAAGTTTTCAAATTAAGTGGAAAAAATGTAAAATATTTATTGCCTTTTTTTGCTTTTCTTATCGGTTTAGAAGTTGGTTTTAGCTCTATAGGTTCAGGGGTTTTGGTTGAACTCCTTTTGCTTAGTACCACAACTATGAATGTTTCCTTGGTTGTTGGAACAAGTCTTGTATTTGGTTTTTTTGCTTCATTGGTAGGTGGAGCTGTTCACTTTTCTTTAGGAAATGTAGATGAAAATGTGCTCGTAGGTCTAATTACTGGAGGGATATTGGGTGCTTTTATAGCTTTAAAGATGCTTAAATTTTTACCTCAGAAAAAATTAAGATACGCTTTATTAATATTTTTAATATTTATTGGGGGAATGCTCGTAAAAAGGGGAATTCAAGGATAAAAGGAGGTAGATAAAATGATACAGCCACATGGAGGGACATTGGTAAGCAAGATCATTCCCGAAAAGGAAAAGCAATTAATTCTTGAAGACCTGCATCTGTATCCTTTCTTGGAAGTAGATGAGGATGCTCTTATGGATGTGGAAAATATAGCTACGGGTGTTTTTAGTCCGTTAAAAGGTTTTATGGTTGAGGAAGAGCTACTCTCCGTTGCTCACAGTATGCAGCTCCCAGATGGAACTGTTTGGAGCATCCCTATTCTACTTCAATTCAGGGAGAAACCTTCAGTATCTGCAGGGGATAGAGTTCTTCTAAAGGATTCACAGGGTGTTTTTAGAGCTGTAATGGATATAAAAGAGATTTATAAGATAGATTTACCGAAGGTAGCACGGCTTGTATGGGGTACGGATTCAGAAGAACATCCCGGAGTGAAGCATTTTTATTCTAAAGGTGAATGGTGTGTAGGAGGAGAAGTATGGTTATTAAAAGAAGCTGATATTCCCTTCAGAGATTGGATACTTAATCCTGAAGATACAAGGAGAATATTTGAATACCGGGGCTGGAAAACAATAGTAGGTTTTCAAACAAGGAACGCTCCTCATAGAGCACATGAATATCTCCAAAGGCTTGGCTTAGAGATAGGAGATGGACTCTTTATAAATCCAGTACTTGGTTGGAAGAAATCTGACGATTTTAGTTCAGAGACTGTTCTAAAAGCTTATCAACTTTTAATCAATAATTACTACCCAAGAAATAGAGTTATTTTATCCGGGCTTGCTACATCTATGAGGTATGCGGGACCGCGCGAAGCAGTTTTCCACGCAATTATAAGAAAAAACTTCGGATGTACTCATTTTGTTGTAGGGAGAGATCATGCAGGTGTGGGAAATTTTTACGATCCTTATGCGGCACACAGGATATTTGACTCTCTGCCTGGAGATATAGGTATAGAAATAATAAAGGTTTCAGCAGTATTTTATTGTTCCTTATGTGAGTGTATGGCTTCAGACAAAAGTTGTGGACACTCAAAAGAACATAGAATATACGTGAGCATGACAGAAATACGAAAAGCCTTAAGAAATGGTAAACTACCACCGCAATATATACTTCGCCCAGATATAGCTGAGTTACTGATGAAGAGTTACCAAGTGACAGGCGCACGATAAAAATGTCTTTTTCCAAGGGAAAAGGCAAAATGAAGGAAAAACATCGGGTTAAGAAGTTTGAAAAATAAGAATATAGTTAGATGAGGAGAATGCAAAGATAAAATGGAGAAAACAAACATATGGGCTTGTTGAGGAGTTAGTTTTGTATTTTAATGGATTGTCCTTCAAAATGTATAGTTGAGACAAAAAGGTATTCAAGAACTACAAACGTCAGAAATCAGTAATTAGCTCGTCAGGAAAATCTAAGACATCCAGAGGTATAAACTTCTTTTTTTCCTTTACTGCTTTTAGTTTTATATGTTATATGATAACCAAAATGGATAATATGTCTATTCTCATCACCGGAACGGACACGGGAGTAGGAAAGACATTTATAACCTACAATCTCGCGAGAGGACTGTTAAAGCGAGGTTACAAAGTTAAATGCTTTAAACCCGTAGAAACGTACGTAAGAGATATTCCCGAAGATGGAAGCTTGCTTGCAAAGGCTACGGGTCAAGAGGTTGATGAAGTTGTTCCTGTAAGATACTCCCTTCCATTGGCTCCCTACGCCGCGGAAATAGAAGAGGGAAAAAGCTTTTCCCTCGAGGATTTAAGGCAACACTACGAGAAGTTAAAGAGCGATGCTGATATTCTACTCGTTGAGGGTGCAGGGGGAGTTGCAGTTCCTATAAAAAGAAACTACACCTACGCTGACCTTGCGAAGGATTGGAATCTAAAAGTATTCTTAGTTGCCCGTGCAGGTCTTGGAACGCTAAACCACACCTTCCTAGCTTGGTATTATGTAAAAAGTTTAGGTTTGAAAGTTGTAGGCATCGTTTTAAGCGGAGCAACGGGAGAAGACGTATCTGAAAGAACAAACCCCCATATAGTGGAAGAAATGACAGGGATAAGACCCATAGTAATACCGAAGGTGAATACTCCCCAGCTCCCCGAGGAACTTTTAAACCGCTTAGTCGATTACTTTTTATCCGGTTTGAGATTGTAAATAATAGCACTTTTTTCTACGAGCTCTTTAAAGTAAGGAGCGGCAACCGTTCCGCCGTAAGGGTCCTTTCCTTTTGGCTCATCTACAAGTACTATCGCCACGAATCTTGCATCCTTCGGGAAGAATCCGACGAAGTATGTAGTCAACTTTTTGCGTGAGTACCTTTTTAGCTTTACGTCATATTTTTGTGCTGTTCCCGTTTTTCCACCTACGTAGAAAAGTTCTGTTCCCGCACGCTTTCCTGTTCCCTCTTCCACAACCTTTATAAGTGTCCTCCTTATCCACCTTGTTACCCAAGGAGATATACCTATTTTCTCCTTCTTAACTTCCTCATTCTCCACCACGGAGGGGTAAACAAACTCTCCCCTAATGAGCGAGTTAAAAGAAGAGAGTAAGTGAAGAGCATTCAGAGATATTCCCTGTCCTATAGCAAGGTAAGCCCTATTTACCTCGTTGGATAAATTAGGAATTATAGGATTTTGTTCACCTAAGAGAACCTTCGGTGTTGTTTTCAGGTGAAAGGTGTTCAACAGCTCTACGTAGTCCTCCGGTTTAAAACTAAGACCTATTGTAGCTGCTCCCACGTTTGAGGAATAAACGAGCAATTCCTCTGGAGTTATGTAATCTTTTTTCCGTAGATAAGCTGTAGGGTCTCTGAGAATTTTCCTATCTATCTTTTTCCTACCTTTGTTTATGAAAATAGTTGAAGAGGGAGAAATAATTCCCTTCTCTAAGGCGTAAGCGACGACAAAGGGTTTAAAAGTAGAACCTGGCTCAAATAGCTCCACGACCCCAAAGTTTTTAGTTCTCTTAGGATAATACTTTTGATAGTTATTAGGGTCGTAGTCGGGGTACGTAGTGAAGGCTCTTATTTTTCCCGTTTTACTTTCCATTACTATGATTACAACTCTCTTTGGTCTCCACTTTCTTATAATCTTCCGTTTTATCTCTTCAACTGCGGCCTGCAGTCTAAAGTCCAGGGAAAGTTTTAGGTCCTTCGGAAGAGCAGTAAAGTTATAGGTAGGCTCAACGAAAGGTATTCTTTTATCTTTATAAATGTAATATTTCTCCCATGCTTCCTTGGAACCCGTTAATAACTCGTTAAATTGATACTCCAAACCTTCACCGCCGCTACCGTCCTTTCTCACAAACCCTATGAGGTTTGATGCAAAATTCTTATGAGGGTAGAATCTTTTATACTTAAAATCAATTCCTACAAAGGAAGAAAGGTAAGGTTTTGTATATCTCTCTTTTTCTTTGTCGTAATCCACGGAGTTTTTCAGGGCTCTCACATCATCAAGTTTTTCGTAAGGAAACTCTATAAACTCAAAAAAACCTTTCCCTTCGTTCTTCTTGAGAATAGCCCACAGTTTCTTTTCCGGAATTCCTGTTATCCTGGAAAGACCTTTTATAAATTCCTCTAACTTTTTTCTTCCTTTATCATCCTTTATAAGGAGATGTAATTTAGAAAAGTAGATTACCCCTACGGGGTAACTGACGGCAAGTAGATTCCCCTCCCTATCCTCTATTTTTCCCCGATACTTAGGAACTTTTATAACTTCTATATCCTTATAGTATCTTTCTACACCCGAGAGAACCCTTTCTGAAAATAGATTTATGTAAAGTAAACGAAGGGGGATTATAGCAAAGGCACAAAGCAAAAACAATATAAGAAGAGAGAACCTAAACCGGAATCCCTCTTCTTCACTTATATATTTCTTTACCTCTCTTTCCACATTTTATATCTTACTGATACCTGAAGGTGCTCGGATTGAGAATGTCAGGATAGTGAGTTGTCATTTCGTAATCAAATATCTGTTTCCTAATTCTTTCAAGGTCCTTTTTATTAGGCTTGAAGGGGTAGCTCTTTATGTCCGTTACGGAGCAATCTCCGAAGGGTCTGTTGCAGGCGACTTCCGTGGTCTTTCCTCTGCATCCCGCGGTCATGAAGGGTCTTCCGCTCCAGAAGATTTCCTCAAACACCTCTTTGGAAACACCCCAGTCTATTATCTGACCTTTTTCGTTAAACTTCATGTCTTCATATCTTGCAAGTCCGTTATCAATTAGGTATCTCGCCATCTGAACTCTTCTGTATTGGGGTGCGGAACAGGGTTTTTCTTTTTCCATAAGAGAACCTTCTTCGGGCCAGAAGGAGAATAGGTGCGTCCTTCCTCCGAGGTCTCTGACCTTTTGAATGGTTCTAACCATCTCCTCTTCGGTTTCTCCGAGTCCAACGATTAGGTGAGCTCCAACGTATCCGTCTCCCATTATGTCGGCACACCACTCTAAGACCTTCCAGTAGGTTTCCCATCTATGGGGACTGTTCATGGGTCTTCCTCTTAATTTTTCAAAGAGTTCGGGAGTTGCCGCATCTATCGCAACGGTGAGTGTATCCGCTCCGAGTCTCTTGTAGTCCTCCAAGTCCTCGTAAGTGTGTCCCGTAGCATTTAAAAGCACGGATATAAAGAGCTGGTCTCCGAGCTCTCTGTGAACCTTCTCAAGGATATACTTGGTATCCCTGATAGCTCTCGGGTGGGTTATCTGGGAGATACAGAGTCTTTCAGCGTGTCCGACCTGCTTGGTTCTTTCAATAATCTCATCAAGCTTTACGGTGGGCCATTCAACTCTTATGAAGTTCTTCTTAGAATACTCTATTTCACGGGCTTTCTGGAGACCACAGTAAGCACAGGTTGCGTGACATCCGGAAGGATAAGTGAGCAAGGTGTTTATACAGCTGAGCTTGGTATTTCTATAGAACTGACCGGGAATAAGACCGAGGGTCATAGCGGCAGCCCAGCTAATCTGCATGTATTCGGGGCTTTCCTTTTGTTCGGTTAATTTTTCAAGAATTAGCTTGTTCATTTACCGCCCTCCACTAAGGCTTTATTAATACATTCTAAAACTCTTATCTCCCTTTAAAAATAATCTCTCGTTATAGACGTTAAAGGGAGCTTTATAGAATAATTCTTATGGGTAAGTGGTTGCTAACACTGCTGGGCTTCATAACCTTTGGTTTTAGTGTGGAACCTTTTACGGAGTGGTGGCAAAAGGCTTCCGAGGTTTGCTTTACAGGGACTTTCAGGGATTTTACAGGAAAGGAAAGAAAATTAAGACCTTTTTGTTGTAAAGTTCACAGAGTTGAGCTTAAAGATACACCGATATTTCTTAAGAAAAAAGGCATTAAGGAAAGTATAGTGGTGGTTGCGAGCTGTAACGGTTCGTTCTTTGGTGTTATCAATTACGACGGAGGAACTTACGCCGTAAACGGAAATGTGGGAATTTCTAAAGATACGCCAATAGGCGTAATCAAAATTTTAAATGAAAAGGAAGCCTACTTTGAGGTGTGCCAGGGTTCCGCTGACTTCATGAAGGGATGCCTTTCTGAAACCGTGGGGAAAGGATATATAGTTAAGGCGCAAGAAATGCAGAACTAAAGCCTATATTTTGTGTCGTTTTCTTTTGAGTCAAACAGCCGCAATCCCTTATTAACAGGGCATTATTGCAAGAAATGAATTTTTACACAAAGGAAAGGTTCAACTAGAGAGCCGCAATCCCTTATTAACAGGGCATTATTGCAAGAGCGACTCAAAACCCCTTTGAAAATCAAGTTATAAAAATCTTAGAAACTCCTCCCGTTACCCTTCAACTCATAAAACAATTGAAAATCAAGGGAATTCTTGCGAACTTTAGAAAATCAAGGCTTTGGAGCTAAAATCCACTTTTCTCTTGACAAGTAGCCGGAGCCTGCTTTCTGCAGGCTTTGATTTTCAGTTTAAAGAATTTGTCTTCCAAAATTTTATGATTTATGTCAGGGTTACGCCCTTTAAGTTAAAAGTTCTTTTAAACTGCCGAAGGCTAAAATTTTCCTTATG
>WFPV01000180.1 GCA_015487405.1 Aquifex sp.
TCCTGTTTTATGACGTTGGGATTCTCACCCTTTTGAATCTTTTCAATGGCTTCTATGTAAACGGTCTTTATGAGTATCTCCGTATCTTTAATCTTTTTAAGCTTGTTCGCAACGGGAATAGCGAAAGCGTTTGCCAGGATAGCTCCATACAGAGTAGTAATCAACGCTACAGCCATACCGGGACCCAGTGCTGAGGGGTCATTCAAGTTCCTCAACATCTGGATTAGTCCTATAAGTGTTCCAATCATCCCGTAAGCGGGAAAGAGGTCCGCCAGCTTTTCCCAGACCGCGACTTCCGTGGAGAGTTTCTCGTCCAGTTGAGCCAAAGCTCCCTCCGCTGTCGCCTTTATCTCGGATATCTCTATCCCGTCAACGAGCATACGAATCATATCCCCCAAGAAGGGGTCCTTCTGGTAGTAAGTTTCTATCTCACTCTCTAAAGAAAGGATTCCTTCCTTTCTTACTTTACTCGCTATCTCCCCTATGGTATTCAGAACATCGGCAAAGTCAGGAGGTTTCCAGAGGAAAGCCTTAGAAATCGCCGTTAAACCTCTTATGAAGTCGCTCATGGGAAAACTACCCAGAGCCGCAGCCATTCCCCCTCCCACAACAATGAAGAGCGAGGGAATGTTTATGAAGGCGGTTACGCTTCCACCTATCAGGATGGAGATGGCGATTAGCAGGAAAGCTGCACCTATTCCTATTAACGTTCCTAAGTCCATCTTCTAATAATTATTAATCGGTAATAACCTATAATTTTTAAGAGATGACAAAAGACCTCCTTGAAAAAGAAGTGCTAAAGCTCCTATCCAAAAAGAAAAAACCCCTCCACTTCATGCAGATAGCAAAAGAGCTAAAGCTCTCCAAGAAAGACAGAAAAACACTAAAAAAGGTGATGAGAAAACTCAAGAAAGAGGGGAAGGTAAAGGTCGTTAAAGGGAAATACGAGTACGGAGGGGAGGAGATAGTCGTAGGAAAAGTTATAGCTTATCCGGGAGGGTTCGGATTTTTAGAGGTTGAAGGGCAGAAGGACATATACATCCCCCACTTTGAGATGGTAAAGGTCCTCCACGGGGACGAGGTCAAGGCAAAGATAACGGAGTTTAAAGGGAAGAAGGAAGTCAGGATTCTTAGAGTTCTAAAGAGGGCAAAGAAAGAGCTCGTCGTGAAGATAGTTTTTGAGGAGGAGCAGTGTGTAGGTATTCCCTTAGATGAAAATACCCACCACAGGGTTTTACTTTCTAAAAATGACTGTAAGAAAGTAAAGGAGGGGGACATTGCGGTAGTGAAGATAACCCAGTATCCCACCAAGAAGTCCCCCTTCCTGAGGGGAAAGATAACCGAAGTCCTCGGAAATCCCAAAGAGAAGTTCTTAGCGATAGACATAATCATCAAGAAGCACAACCTCCCCACATCTTACCCCGAAGAAGTTTTAAAGGAAGTGGAGGCTATCCCCGTAGAGATTCCCGAAGAGGAGATAAAAAGAAGAAAAGACCTCCGGAAGCAGCTTTGCTTTACCATAGACCCCGAGAGGGCACGCGACTTTGACGATGCTGTTGCGTTAGAGATAACACCCGAAGGGTATTTTAAACTCTACGTTCACATAGCTGACGTTTCTTACTACGTGAAGCCGGGAACCGCTTTGGATAAGGAGGCTTACAGGAGGGGATTTACCTTTTACTTTCCAGACAGGGCTCTCCACATGCTTCCCGAGAAGCTCTCGGCTTACCTCTGTAGCTTGAGACCCAACGAGGACAAACTCGCCTTCACCGTTGAAATGGTTTTTGACGAGAGGGGAAACCTGAAGGCTTACGACATATACGAGAGTGTGATAAGGAGCAAGGCGAGACTGACCTACAACGAGGCACTCGGTCTAATCGTGGGAGACCCCGGACTGGAGAAGAAGTATCCCGAGCTTGTGGAACCCCTCAGGCAGATGGAAACCCTCTACAGGATTCTCGCAAGGAAAAGGTGGGAGCTCGGGAGCATAGACTTTGACCTCCCAGAAGCAGAGGTTATAGTTGACGAGTTCGGTGAGCCTACGGCTATTTACCCCTACGAGAGACACGTGGCTCACAAGCTCATAGAGCAGTTCATGATAGCGGCAAACGAGACCGTAGCCATGCACCTTGAAAACGTAGGATATCCCTGTCTTTACAGGGTTCACGAGCCTCCGGCTGAAGACAAGGTGGAGAATCTATTGGAGATACTGGAAGGTCTGGGATACAAGGTGAAAAAGCCTGCAGAATACACTCCCAAGTTCTTCCAGAAGATAATAGAGGACTTTGAGGGAAGACCTGAAGAGAACTTAGTTCGTTTCCTCACACTGAGGGCTATGGCGAGGGCTAAATACAGTCCCCACAACGTGGGGCACTTCGGTCTTGCCTTGGAGCATTACGCTCACTTCACCTCTCCCATAAGGAGGTATCCCGACATCATCGTCCACAGACTCTTAAAGAAAGCTCTAAAGGGAGAGGAGATAGACTACGAGGAGACGCTCAACTACTTGGAGGAGGCGGGAAACTACCTCTCCAAGCAGGAGAGACTCGCGGACGAGGTGGAGATGGAGGCAATAGACTATATGAAGGCTCGCTATATGAAGGGAAGGATAGGGGAGGAGTTTGTGGGAATCATTACGGGAGTCGTTCCCTTCGGGTTCTTCGTTGAGCTTGAGGAGAACCTCGTTGAAGGTCTCGTGAAGATTAACACGCTCACCGACGATGAATACGTGTTTGACGAGCCCGCTCACAGGCTCGTTGGAGTAAGGACTGGAAAGGTCTTCAGGTTGGGAGACCACGTTAAGGTAAGAGTGGTAG
>WFPV01000181.1 GCA_015487405.1 Aquifex sp.
CCTCATACAGGTGTTCCGTTCTCTCAATACCCTCCTCATACATAAAAAGAACGAGTCTCAAGATTCTGTTCGTGTAATACTCGGGAGGTAGCTGAAGCATATTTTTCGCATTTATCTTGATATCCATTAAGTTGGCGTAACTCGTTATATATTTAGCCCTCTTGTTTCTGGGACTATCTTCTTTGAATACCACTCCTTCCCTTCCCTCATCGTTAAACTTCTTGAGAATTTCCTTTATCTTCTTTATGTCCTCCTCGGAGCTCGTGAACTTACCTACTACGTTTACACTCGGAAGGTTATACCTTTTTATGAGTTCCATCTTCTCTTCGTGGCTCAAGAATTCTTGGGAGTTCTTCTTCATGAAGTCAAAGATGAAGAGCTGAACATCTTCTTTGACGTAAGGGGGATGCTCCTCAATGTAGGGATTTTCGGGACCCGCCACTTCCGCACATATTACTAGTTCGGGATTATCGTCCAGTATCTTTAAATCCAGCAGGTCGGGAAGTCTGTCCGTGGTAAAGGGACAGATAAAACCTCCCCTTGAGAGGGCGTAATAACTATCCCCGTATTTGAATATCCGGACATTGTATCCGTCCACCTTCTCTTCTACCCAGAAGGGAGCCTCAAACTGTTCCTTGAGTCCTGTCTCAAGCAGGAATATTCTCCCTATGTGGGGATAGCCCCATATTACGAAGTCCTTAAAGATGACGGTTCCCCGTGGAATATCCTTGTAGTCATCGCTGAATCTTAAATACTCAAGACCGAATATCTCCTCACTGCGAACTTTCTTATGCTTTAACGCGCTCTTTACGATATCAGGACTAATCACTTAATAAAGAATACCATAGCATTAATCCGTCGTGAGAGCCGAGGATGTCCTCGGAAGCTCTCTCGGGATGGGGCATCATCCCAAAAACATTCCCCTCCTTGTTCATAACGCCGGCTATATTGGAAACAGAACCGTTTGGATTTACCTTAGGTGTGACGTTTCCCTCCTCGTCCGAGTACCTAAATAGTATCTGTCCCCTTTCCTCCATAACTTTTAGCTCCTCTTCGGGAACGTAATATCTTCCATCGTGGTGAGCTATGGGAATTCGGATGACTTCCCCTTTATCAAGCTTCTTTGTTAGGTGCGAATTTGCAGTTTCTACGCGAAGGTGGACGGTTTTACATACGAACCGCATATTCTCGTTGGGAAGGAGAGCACCGGGGAGTAAATGAAGCTCAGTGAGAATCTGAAAGCCGTTACATATTCCTAAAACAAACTTTCCCTTTTGGGCAAAATCGTAAACCGCTTCTGCAAGGGGAGTGTGAGCTGCAAGAGCTCCCGGTCTTAGATAATCCCCGAAGGAAAATCCACCAGGCAGAACGACGCAGTCGTATTTAGATAAATCTTTCTCATTCCAGTAAACGAACTCCACCTCCTTTTCAAGGACGTTCCTTATGACGTAGTAGGTGTCGTAGTCGCAGTTTGAACCGGGAAAAACGCAAACGGCGAATCTCATACTAAAGAGTTTACAGGAAATCACGCCAGAAAGCCCCCATCTGTGATGGGGGGATGAATGGCGTCCGATAGGTTTTAAATTCTATACAATAGGGAGTTTGGAGCTATGACTAAATCCGAAAAAATCAAGCAATCCCTAAAACAGACAAAGGAAAAAAGAAAGTTCCAAACTCCCAAAGTTTTCCAACTCAAACTTCAAAATCTCTCTAAAGCAGATTTAGATACTTTAGAAAGACTTTTCTTAGAAGCTAAATGGTTCTATAACTACATCATTGCCGACATCGAAAACCGCCTAAATAGTAGGTCAGAAAAGCTTAAAGAAGTTGAAATCAAAACTCCAAGCGGCTTTGAAAAAAGAGAACTTAAAACTTTGGGTTCTCAAATTAAGCAAGGAATTATTGAAAGAATCAGAAATAATCTAAATGCCCTTGAAAAAGCTAAAGAAAAAGGTCTAAAGGTAGGAAGGCTAAGCTTTAAATCAGACTTCTCAAATATACCTCTAAAACAATACGGTATAACCTATAAAATAGACTTCAAACGAAACAAAGTAAAAATCCAGGGAATTAAGAAGAAGTTTAGAGTTTTAGGACTCCATCAAATACCTGAGAATTCGGAAATAGCTAACGCCTATCTTATCAAAAAACCATCGGGATATTATCTGTATGTAGTTTGCTATATTTGGAAAGAAGAAGTTTTAAAGGAAATCAAAGGGAAGCAATTTTCCATTCCTGTGGGAATAGACTTAGGTATCAAAGACCAACTAACATTGACTACAGGGGAAAAGATTAAATGGTATATTCCCGAAACAAAGAGACTAAAAAGACTTCAGAGGATATTGGCAAGGAAGAAGAAAGGGAGCAGGAACTATTTAAAGGTCAAAAGATTGATTCAAAAGGAATGGGAATACATCAGAAACAAGAGGAAAGACATCCAAAATAAGGTTATGAGCTATTTAAAGAGATTTCCGTTTATAGCGGTGCAAAAAGATGATATAAAGAGTTGGCATGAAGGTTTATTTGGTAAGCAGATTCAAAACACAGGGATAGGGGGAATAACTGCAAGGCTAAAAAGCCTTGCGACCCTTATTCCTGTGGAATTTGTGAATAGATATGAACCTACAACACGAACTTGCTGTAGGTGTAGATATAGGCAAAAATTAGAACTTTGTCAAAGGATATTTGAATGTCGGAGGTGTGGACTGAGGATTGATAGGGATATAAACAGTGCATGGAACATATTAAAGCGAGGATTGAAGCAATTAGCTCAAAAGAATGAGGCGCTGGCAGACCGTCTAATGTCTGCCCTACCCGTGGACTGCGGGGAAGTAAAGCCCGTGGAGTGGGGGATAACCCCACGATGAAGCGGGAAGCCCCACATCTTTGATGCGGGGAGGAGGTCACCCCCGAGCTGTTAAAATTGTAAAAGTAACTATATTATCTGAAAAGGAGCTTTAAAATGAAGGTGGGAATAGTCCTCGGAACGAAACCCTCCAATCCCTTAGAGTTCTGGATAGGGATTGAGAAGGGAAAGTTCGTTCAATTGGATGACATAATTGTCGTTGAATCAAAAATAGACGGAACAAACGAAGAAATAAAGTTTTACGGAATAGTTCAGGAAGTTGTGAAGTATTTAGAAGGTGTTGAGCTCGTTTACGATGCCCAGCTCGTCAACAGCGGCGTTGTGCCCGCAAGTCTCGCTTACATGGCTAAAGTTTCGGTCACCAGAATTGAGCCCGAAGTTTTCATCCCTCCCACGCCGGGAGA
>WFPV01000182.1 GCA_015487405.1 Aquifex sp.
TGGAAATTTTTAAGAGATATTCTACAGAAAAACAAATAATATTAACTACCCATTCACCCTTTATAATAAATTTAATTAAACCAAGTAAGATAAGAGTTTTTTATTTGAAAAATGTAAATGGTTATAAATTTACTAACGCAAAAACATTAAGTGATAGACATAGTGATGTAGAAAAACTTTTAAAAAATTTAGGTATAGAAAACACAATTCTATTTTTTGGTAGGAAAATATTAATAACTGAAGAAGAAACTATGAAGACTTTTATTGAACATTTATATTACTATCTCTATAATATAGATATATATGGCGATTTTATAAAAATCATAGTTGGTCGCGGAGTGACTGATGCTCCAAGATTAGTGAAAGTTATAATTGAGGATTTTAAGTATGATACAAAACAAGTAATGCTTATTGTGGACAAAGATATTGAAGAAAGAAATGAAAAAGACCCTATTCATAGGATATTAAGAGAATTAAAGAAGTATGGTTTGGATGAGGAGAAAAACCTATTTAAAATTGGAAAAAAGGAGTTTGAGGATGCTTTTGAACCAGAAGTTATATATGAGGCTTGGAAGATATATGTGGAGAAGAGAGGATATGATGTAAGTAAAAATTGGGTACTTGAAAATATTAGAAGAGTTTATAGAGAGTGTTTAGAAAAAGGTAAGAAACTAAGAAAAGAGTTAAAAAGTTTAAATGCAGAATGTAGAGTTGGTTTTGATCATGTTCACGAATTTCCTAAAGCTTTAGCTGAATATTTTGCTGAGCATAGGGATAAAACACCAAAAGAAATAAAAGAATTGCTTAGAAGGTTAAGAGAAAGTTAATGAAAAACGTATACTCAAAGCAAAATACCCATATTAAACTTTAATCCTTATGAGTAAAAAGAAATACACCTTTCAAGATCTTTTAAAGGTAATGGAAGAACTCAGACAAAAGTGTCCCTGGGATAGGGAACAGACTCACGAAAGCTTGAAAAAGTATCTCATAGAGGAGGCTTACGAAGTTCTTGATGCCATAGATTCAAAGGATGATGAAAAACTTAAGGAAGAACTCGGTGACCTGCTTCTGCAGGTAGTTTTCCACTCCCAGATAGCAAAGGAGCGGGGGGCTTTTGATATAAGCGATGTTATAGATACGCTCGTTAAGAAGCTTATTGAGAGACATCCCCACGTCTTCGGAGACGCCAAGCCCGAGGATGTTATAAAGAACTGGGAGAAGAAGAAAATGGAAAAGAGGAAAAGCATATTTGAAGGAATACCGAAACACCTTCCCGCACTCATGCGCTCCCAGAAACTCCAAGACAGGGCTTCACAGGTAGGATTCGACTTTGAGAGGATAGAGCAAGTTTTTGAAAAGATTGAGGAAGAGATAAACGAGCTAAAGGAAAGTCTGGAAAAAAACGATAAGAAAAACATCAAGCACGAGATAGGAGATATTCTGACAGCTGTGGTGGAGCTGGCACGCTTTGTGGGAGTAGATGCGGAGGAAGCCCTCCAGGAGGCTAACGATAGATTCATAAGGCGTTTCAGCTACATAGAGCAAAAGGCTAAGGAGATGGGAAAGCCCCTTCAGGAAATGAGCTTGGAGGAAATGGATAGGCTCTGGATGGAAGCTAAAAAATTGGAAGAAAATAATACCGCCGAAGGCGGTCCTTAAAACTTTTTGAGGGAAATCATACACTGAAAACCTTAAAGAGTTTTCTTAATTAACCGAAAAATTTACTTGGAGGAGTGTTCGTAATGGAAGACCTTCAAACTCTCGCCACAAATTTTGGAAGGTTTATTGCCGAAAGAGACGAAATTCACGTAGATGAGATAGATGAGGAAGTTGTTGAAAAAGCCACTGAAGAATTTATAAGGCAGGTCCTCAAAGGAAAACAGCTATCGGAAGAGGAGCTCGCGATTGTTCAGGTGGCTATAGAGAACGGTCTCATTGACGGTGCGACCGTAAACGAAATGGAGGGCTAAAACTTTTTATTTCCTTTAAAATCTCATTCTTATGGAACTGCTGAAGGAGTATAACCCCTATTTGGAATACAAGAACGGAGAGCTGTTTTTAGAGGGAGTCTCTTTAAAAGAGCTCGCCAAAGAATTCGGGACCCCTCTATACGTTTACAGTGGGAGCTTTATAAGGGATAGGTTCAATGCCTACAAAGAAGCTTTCCCAGACGCTTTAATATGCTACGCAGTAAAAGCTAATTTCAACCCCCACATAGTCAGACTCCTCGGAGAGCTCGGAGCGGGAGCGGACATAGTCTCGGGAGGAGAGCTTTACTTAGCTTTAAAGGCGGGAATTCCAGCGGATAGGATAGTTTACGCTGGAGTAGGAAAGACCGAAAGGGAGCTCAGGGACGCTATAGAAGCGGACATCATGATGTTCAACGTAGAGAGCAGGCAAGAGCTTGAAGTTCTGAACGAGCTCGGGAAGGAATACGGTAAGAAAGTGAGGATTGCGATAAGAGTAAATCCCGACGTTGACCCCAAAACCCATCCCTACATTGCTACCGGAATGAGGAAGAGCAAGTTCGGGGTAGACATAAGGGAGGCTGAGAAAGAGTATGAGGACGCTTCGCGTCTTGAGAATATAGAAGTTGTGGGAATTCACTGCCACATTGGCTCTCAAATACTGGACATCTCTCCCTACAAAGAAGCGGTGGAAAAGGTAGTAAACCTCTACGATAAGTTAATAAACAAAGGTATAGATATTAAGTATTTAGACATAGGTGGAGGTCTCGGAATAAAGTATAAGCCCGAGGACAGAGAACCCACTCCCAAAGAGCTGGCGGAACTGCTAAAGCCCATTCTTTCCGGAGTAAAGGCGAAACTCATCTTAGAGCCGGGGCGCTCCATTATGGGAAACGCGGGAATACTCCTGACGCAGGTTCAATTCCTGAAAGACAAGGGAGCGAAACACTTCATAATCGTGGATGCGGGAATGAACGACCTTATAAGACCTGCCATTTACGAGGCTTACCACCACATAGTTCCCGTGAAAGAGGAAAACAGAGAAAAAGTTAAGGCGGACATAGTGGGACCCATATGCGAAACGGGGGACTTCTTGGCTTTAGATAGGGAAGTCCAGAGAATGGAAAGGGGAGAATACCTTGCGGTGCTTTCTTCGGGAGCTTACGGATTTGCTATGTCTTCCCACTACAACATGAGACCGAGAGCTGCGGAGGTGCTAATTGATAAGGGAGAGGTTAAACTAATTAGGAAAAGGGAGGATTACGATTACATAGTTGTTCTTTCCTCGTAGGTGATAAAAATTATTGAAAAATTATTTCTTTAAGGTAGTTTAATTTCTTATGCAGCTATCGGGTACTAAGGAAAAGCTTGAGGAGTTTGTAAGGAAGTGCAAAGAAATAGGGCTCAAGATAACTCCTCAAAGGCTGGCGGTATATGAGGTCTTGTTAAAATCTACTAACCATCCCACGGTTGAGGATATATACGAGGAGGTGAAAAAACGTTATCCCTACGTATCACTGGCTACAGTTTATAGAACTTTAGAAACCTTGGAAAGAATAGGTCTTGTTAAAAGGGTCTGCTTTTGGGGAAACTCCGCAAGGTATGACGCCAACCTCAGTGAGCATCACCACCTAATTTGTGAGAGGTGCGGAAAGATAGAGGATGTGAACCTTGACCAAGAAATAAACATTCCTAAGCACTTTCACGGATACAGGACTAAGGGTTACTCGGTAAACATATACGGATATTGTCCTAAGTGTCAGTCTTCTACCTGAAAGACTCCCATATTTTTGAACTTGTTTATTCTAAGCTCTATGAGTTTATCTGAGGGTATAGCGGAGAGTTCCTCCAAGCACTTCCTTAGGTGTCTTCCTAAAACCTTTGCACTTAGCTTCACGTTCCAGTGTGCCGCTCCATAAGGCTCAGGAATAACACAGTCTATAACACCAAGCTCCTTCAAGTCCTTGGCAGTTAGTTTCAAAGCCTTTGTGGCGTCCTTAACTTTTTTTTGGTCCTTCCACAGGATTGCGGCACAGCCTTCGGGAGAAATCACAGAGTAATAAGCGTTTTCCAGCATACATACCTTGTTGGCAACCCCGAAGGCGAGTGCTCCTCCGCTTCCTCCCTCACCTATGACTACCGCTATGGAGGGAACCTCTAAGAAAGCCATCGTTAACATACTCTCAGCGATGGCTCTGGACTGCCCCCGCTCTTCCGCTCCTATTCCCGGAAAGGCTCCGGGAGTGTCTATGAAGGTTATAACGGGAAGTTTGAAACGCTCGGCGAGTTTAAAGAGTTTTATAGCCTTTCTGTATCCCTCCGGGTGGGGCATACCGAAGTTTCTCTCTATCTTTTCTTTAGTGTCTTTTCCCTTTTCGTGTCCGACTACCGCAACGGGCTTTCCCATAAAGTAGCCTATTCCCGCAATAACCGCCTTGTCATCGCCGTAGTAAGTGTCTCCGTGGAGCTCTTCAAAATCTTTAA
>WFPV01000183.1 GCA_015487405.1 Aquifex sp.
CACAGAGGTCATATAGGAATGGAATACTCTTCTCTCTTAAAGCTTTTCCAAAACTGATTAGGGTTTCCGCCTCTTTCTCAAGACCGAGTTCCTTTAGGACTCTTAGTTCCTCTTCTCTGTCTGTTACCTTAAGGAATAACTCTGCTTTCTCCTTGAGTATGTTTCTGAGCTCTTCGTAATTTCTTTCGTAGAAGGCTCTTCTCTTTTCCTGGTTCCCGGAAGTGAGTTTCTGGACTATTTCCGCGTGGCTTATTATCACCTTTAGATTCTTGAATCCCAGCGACCGCAGGTATCTATATAAAATCTCAACAATCTCTAAATCTCCTTTTAAGTTAGGAACTCCGAGGAGTTCTAAGCCTGCCTGAAGCTTTTCATAGCTCTCTCCGCTTAAAGAGAATGTGTTTCCGAAGTAGTAGAGTCTTTCGGGGAGCTTAACGTTGTGAAGCAAAGAGACGGTGCGGACTACCTGGGTGGTGAAGTCCAGCCTGAGGGATAGGGTTTCCTTAGTTGATGTGTCCTTGAAGGTTATTGCTTCTTTGGCTTTTTCTCCGAAGGCGAGCTCCTGAAACTCGTAGGGCTCAAAGTGGGACAGGTTTATGTATTCGTATCCGTAGCTTTCAAAAATCTGGGATGCTTTCGTGAAGAGCTCTTTTATTAAGTGGGCTTCGGAGAGGCTGTAGAAACGCTCTCCCGATACGAGGGACGGTTTCATTGGGAATATTTTAATGTGTCAAAATAATGATATGGAGATACTCGTTGTAGGCGGTGGAGTTATAGGGCTTTCCGTTGCTATAAACTTGCTCCTCGCAGGACATAAAGTAAAGCTTGCGGTTCGGGACAGAAAAGAGGGAGCTTCCTGGGTTGCGGGGGGAATGCTTGCCCCGTTCTCGGAGGGTCTGGAAGGGGAGCTCCTGAGGTTTTCGGTAGAAAGCTTACACCTCTGGCACGAATACTTAGATAGACTGCAGGACATTTCCGGAAGGAGGGTATACTTCTCCGAGGGAATTTTGAGGCTTGCTCTCACGGAAGAGGAAGAGCAGGATTTACGGGAAAAGGTTAAGCGATACTCCTCCGAGTTTTGCAAAAGCGTAGCCTCTTACGAAACGGAGGAACTCCTTTGTGAGTTTCCCTACATAACGAAGGATGTCCGTTATGCCGTTCTATACGGGGAAGAGGGGAACGTTGATACAGAAGAACTTATGGAGGCACTCTACGTTGCTTTTGAGAAGCTGGGTGGAGAGCTACTGAACGAGGATATAGTGAGGGTAAGAAGGGAAGGAGAGAGGATAGAAAAGGTCTTTTCTGTCTTCGGAGAGTTTACCGCAGACTTTTACGTTTTTGCTACAGGAGCCTGGCTCAAAGAGCACTTTAACTTTCCTGTATTTCCCGTAAAAGGGCATATTCTGCGTATAAATGCTCCTTTAAAGGATTACGTCCTTTACAGTTCTGCGGCTTACATTATTCCGAGGGAGAAAGACGTCCTCGTAGGTGCTACAACGGAAAATAAGGGATTTGACAGAAGAATAACCTTGGGAGGTGTCAAACAACTGACGGAAGGAGCAGCGAGGGTAGTCCCCTCCCTTCAAGAGGCTGAGCTCCTGGAAGTGAGAGTGGGCTTCAGACCGGGAACTCCCGACGAGAAGCCCGTCTTTTACTTTGGGGAAAACTTCTTGGTTTTAGGAGGACACTACAGAAACGGTATACTTCATGCACCTCTAACGGCGGAGATAGCCCTCAGGTTCGTGGACAAAGGTGAGGTCTCCGAATACTTCAAGAGTTTTTCACCTTACAGATTTAAGTGATGTATAGAAAGAGCTTTGAGACGCTCATAGATATATCCAAGGGGATAACGGCAGGGCTGTTTGTTTCTGCTATGGTCGGCTTTCTAATTCAAGAAAAATCCTCCAGCTGGTTCTTACTTTTAGGTTTCTTTACAGGTTTGACTATTACGATGCTTCTCGCTATCTTCTACGATTAGGAGGTTTACGGAATGAACGATATAGTTATAGCCTTAATTCTGACTTTTACAATTCTTCTTCTTTGGTTTTTCATTATCCTAAAGCTTAACTCACCGCAAAAAACTAAGTCTTAATAAGGTTTATCATCTCCTTCACAGCCCTTTCAAATCCGAATATCACGGCGTTCGCCACTATGGAGTGTCCAATGTTTAGCTCCTCCACAACTCCCTTAAGTTCACGGACAAAGTCCTTTACATTGTGATAGGTAAGTCCATGACCGGCATAAACTCTTAAGCCTTTTTCTTTCGCATAAAATGCCGCTTCCTTTATCCTCTGGAGCTCCTTTTTTGCCTCTTCAAATCTATGTTCGTTCCAGAGGTTTGCGTAGGCTCCCGTGTGGAGCTCTATGGCATCAGTTCCCACTTCCACGCTTGCGTCTATCTGTGCTCTGTCCGCCTCAATGAATAGGGAAACCTCTATTCCGGCTTCCTTTATAGGCTTTAGGTAATCCTTTAATCTTTCTTTTAAAGAAACAACGTCAAGACCACCTTCGGTGGTGATCTCTTCTCTCCTTTCGGGAACGAGAGTTATCCTATCGGGTTTCACTCTTAGGGCTATCTCCCTCATCTCCTCCGTGGGTGCCATCTCTAAGTTCACGGGAATAATCACGAGCTCCTTTATAAGCTCTAAATCTCTGTCCTGAATGTGTCTCCTGTCCTCCCTGAGGTGGAGGGTTATCTGGTCCGCTCCTGCTTGCTGGGCTATGAGAGCTGCGAATACTGGGGAGGGCTCAAAGGTTCTCCTCGCCTGCCTTACGGTAGCTACGTGGTCAACGTTAACACCTAAACGCATCCTTCAGATATTATTTTAGAGCGTTTATCATTTTCTTATTATGGATATAAAGGTTGTAAAAGGAAGCATTTTAGAGGTTGACGCTGACGCTATCGTTAATCCCGCGAACAGCAAGGGACTCATGGGCGGGGGAGTAGCGGGAGTCATAAAACGCTTCGGAGGGGAGGAGATAGAGAGGGAAGCTATGGAAAAAGCCCCCATTCCCGTTGGTTCTGCGGTTCTCACAACCGCGGGAAAGCTAAAGTTCAAAGGTGTCATACACGCTCCCACGATGGAAGAGCCCGCGATGCCTTCATCGGAAGAAAAAGTCAGAAAAGCAACGAGAGCGGCGTTGGAACTTGCGGATAGGGAGTGCTTTAAGGTGATAGCTATTCCCGGGATGGGGACGGGTGTAGGGGGAGTTCCCAAAGAGGTAGCCGCCAAGGCTATGGTGGAGGAGATTAGAAACTTTGAGCCTAAATGCCTGGAAAAGGTTATCCTCGTTGACATAGACGACGAGATGGTTGAAGCATGGGAGAGAGTCTTAAAACTGCGTTAATATTTCTTCTCTTTATTTCTATTACCTTCGGTGAGGAGATTCCCGTTTACGCGATAGTTAAGGGAAAGGTGGAGAAAATATTCGTAAGAGTTGGGGAGCTCGTAGAGAGGGGAACACCTCTCCTGAAAATTTCTCCTTCTCTTTACGATGCAGAGATAAAGAGTCTTCAAGGGAAACTCAAAGAGCTTGAGTTGAAAAAGTGGAAAGCGGAGAGGGATTACAAAAGGTATAAGGAGCTCTACGATAGAGACCTTTTAGCGGAGACTATCTTAGAAGATAAGAAAATAGCCTTAGAAATCCTAAAGGCTCAAATAGAGGAAGTTAAGGGAAAGATAGAAAAGCTCAAAACTTTAAAGAGCTATACTCTTATTAGGAGTCCCGTTAGCGGGAAGGTCGTGAAGCTTTTGGTCAGGGAGGAAAGCTTCGTAAACGGCTCCTTAACTCCCCACCTTATCGCGGTTATTGAGAGGAGGTGAGTTATGGAGAGATACACTTTGGCACTGAGTGACCTCAGTGAGATTCACGTCTTTAAGTGTGAACAGTTCTCGGAAGAGGTGTGCAGATGTGAAGAGGTTTCCCTCTGCGGAAACTTAGAGAGGGAAAAAGCAAAAGAAGAGATAACCTGCATTCCTTTGGAAGAAGCGAGGGTAGAGATGGCACAACTAACAAACAGGGGAGACAAGCCCTGTAGGGAGTGTCTCTTAAAGCTCTTCGGAGTTTAAAACCCGAGAACGTCAAACATTGTGTAAAATCCGGGTTCTTTTCCCTTTATCCACTTTGCCGCTTCCACCGCTCCCTTTGCGAAGGTATCTCTTGAGCTCGCTCTGTGGGTGAGCTCAAGTCTCTCCCCGAATCCTAAGAAAAAGACTGTGTGGTCTCCCACAACGTCTCCACCCCTTAGAGCCATGACACCTATCTCGTCGTCCCTTCTGGGAGCCTCTCCGTGTCTTCCGTAGACTATGTTCTTCCTGCCCAGAACTTCAGAAAGTATCTGGGCGAGCTTTACCGCCGTTCCGCTGGGAGCGTCCTTCTTAAACCTGTGGTGAATCTCCATTATCTCAACGTCAAAGTTCTTATCCTTCAAGACCTTAGCGGCTATCTCCACTAGCTTAAAAAGCAGGTTCACCCCAAGGCTCATGTTGGGAGAAAGCAGAAGGGGAGCTTCCTTGGAGTATTCCTTTATTTCCTCTATCTCCTGCTGGGTGAAACCGGTAGTTCCTATAACAATTGCCTTCTTTTCCAAGGTTGTGAGTTTGGTGTGCCCCACCGCGGCGGTGGGATTTCCCGAGAACTCTATCACGACGTCGGTGTAAGGAAGGAGCTCCTCCAGTCTGCTCGTTAGGGGTTTCCCCTTTAGCTCCTTCTTTCCAAGGGCTTCTCCGAGGTCTAAGGTGGAGATGCAGTCCGGGTGCTCCACACCGCCTACCACTTCCACGTCCTTGTCCTGCAAGGCTATATCAATTATCCTCCTTCCCATTCTGCCAAGAGCACCGCAGACCACAATCTTTGTACTCATCCTTCCTCCCCTTCGCCGAAGATTAACTGCTCAAGCTCCTTAACTGCATCCTGAGCCTGCTCGGGAGGAACCACGGAAGGGTAAATAGCAACCCTGACTCCTTCCTTGAAGAGAAATCTCGCGAGGAGCTCCTGAAGCTTCTCAAGCTCCTCGGGGGTCATATCCGTCCTGATGCTCTCCTCAACGGGCTTGTCGGTCACGAAGATACCGACCAACGCAAAAGGAACAGCAACGAGTTTTTGTTCTTCCATAACAACCTCCTTACACCAATTATAAAATGTAGAGATATGCGAAAAATTTTTATTATTTTCCTTTTAAGCTTAATTACCGCCTTCGGCGGTGATTTAAAAAACTTAGAAAAAATCTTTAACGAAACGAAAACCCTTAAGGTTTCCTTTGTTCAAAAGGTTAAATACGACTGGTATCCCAAGGAAGATAAAAGCAAGGGTGTTTTTTGCGCAAAGAGAGGAGGAAAATTCCGCTTAGAGTATTACAGCCCCGACAGAATTACGATAATCTCCGACGGGAAAAAGGTTTACGTAATAAACCACGAAGAAAAAGCGGTCTACGTTGAGCCGGTCAGTGAAAACACCTCTCCCGTTATAGGTAGCCTATTTTTACTCTCAAAACCCCTCTCGGAGGTCTTTGCCCTTGAAAGCGTTATGAAAAAGGGAGATTACGAGGTTTACGTTCTTAAACCCTTAAAGGAAGACGAAAACATAAGGGAAGTATGGGTTTACCTGAACGGGGAAGGAGAAATTAAGAAGATTATTTCTTACGATAAACAGAACACAAGGACGGAAATAGATTTTATAGAAGTAAAACGGAACTTCACGCCTACCGAGGAGCTTTTTAAGGTTCAGATTCCCGCGGATTTTCAGGTAAGGAGCGATGGGTGAGAAAGCCGTCTCTGAGCTAAAGATAGAGAGAGTCAAGAAGGAAGAACTTCCTCAGCTTATAGATGTATATTTAAAAGCTTACAAGGGCTTGGAGGAATACGCCTACACCCACCCGGAGGACGTGAAGAGCTACCTAAACTGGCTCTGGAACAGGGACAGCAAAGGCTTCTTTGTCGCTAAGGTGGGGGACAAGATTGTCGGATTCGTGGCGGGGGACGCCAACTGGTTCAGCAAGAGGGAGAAAAAACGAGTAGGGGCTATACACGAGATTGTGGTGCTTCCCGAATATCAGGGACAGGGGATAGGAAAAGTCCTCATGGAGAAAGTTCTTAACTACTTCAAGGAGAAGGGACTGGATACGGCAGAACTCTGGGTGGGGGATGAGAATAAGAGAGCCTTTGAGTTTTATAAACGCTTTGGTTTTCAGCAGAACGGGAGGTATAACTACTGGGTCAGGATGACTAAGAAGCTGACATGAAGGAAAGGGAAATGGAAAGAAAGCTGGAAGATATGGACAGGAGGCTTGAAGACATTGAGGAGAAAATTACGGAGCTCTTTAACGATTACGAGAACTCCAAGAAGGAGCAGACTCTAAAGCTTGCGGACCTCGTTCAGGAGCTCATAGGTGCTCTTATAATAGCCCTCCCTTTTTCTTTAACGGAGGAAATCTGGGAGCTCGCAAACCGATTGAGCCTCGGCAGAGTCCTTTTCATATTTCTCATAACTGTCGTTATGGTTTACCTGTTTCTCAGATTTTCTAAGCTCCAGAACTGGGCTATGCAAAACGTTTTAGGGTTTATCCCCATACGTTTAATTACAAGCTTGGGCGTTTCCCTGATGGTTTCTTTCTTTTCTATACTCCTGTTCGGAATCTATCCGGACTTTTTAAACAGTCCCGAGCAGGTGGTTAAAGCGACGCTGCTGGTTACAACCTTTGCGGTAATAGGTAGCTTGGGAGTAGATATGGCAAAATAGTTTATACTTTAACCTTAAATGAGCTTTCTAACGAGAAGATTAAAGCCCTTCTACGAAGAACTTCTTACACCCCTTACCTCTCTCGCCCAGCGTCTGAACCTCAGTCCTTCTGCGATCACGGTGGGAGGATTCATTCTTGCTTGTGTGGGCTCTTACTTCCTTTACTTGGGAAGCGTTCTTTTGGGAATATTGTTTCTTATATTGGGAGCCTTTGCCGACAGCATAGACGGTGCCATCGCAAGGAGGAGCAACAGGGTCTCCCCTTTCGGTGCCTTTTTGGACTCCACGATGGATAGGTTCTCAGATGCGGCTCCCTTTACTGCTTTGGGACTTAAATTTTCTAATCACTCCGACGAAGTCGGCGTCCTATTATCTTTCTTAGCTTTAATATCTTCCTTCGGGGTTAGCTACACGAGGGCAAGAGCGGAAAGTCTCGGAGTTAAAGGGCTTGGCGGGATGTTTGAGAGGACGGAGCGGTGGGTCGTTCTCATCTTGGGGCTCTTGACGGGCTTCGTTAAGGAGGCTCTCTTTATAATCTTTGTTGGTTCAACGATTACAATTATCCAGAGAATATTGGAAACCAAAAGAAAGCTCGGAGGTCGGTTATGAACATCTTTGACATGATGAAGCAATTCAAGAACTTCAAGGACACCATGGAGGAAATCAAGGAAGAGCTCAGAAGAGAGAAGGAAATCTTGGAAAAGGATGGAGTTGAGATAGTGTTCAACGGGCTTGGAGAAATCGTAAGTATTGAGTTTAAAGAGGATAAAAACTGTAATGAAGTGAAGCAGACGCTCATAGAGCTCATAAACCAGGCTCAGGATATCTCCCGGGATAAGATGAAGGAGGTTATGAACAGACGCTTCGGGGGGCTTTTGGGAGGTTTAGGGCTTGGGCTTTGAGGAGGTCTTTCCCAAAGCCTTGAAGGATGCTCTTGAGAGCATAACGAAGATTCCCACCTACGGGGAGAGGGGGGCGAGCAGGTTTATGTATAACCTCCTGAAACTCCCGAAGGAGGAGAGGAAGAAGGTAGCAAAAGCTATACTTCAAGCGGTAGAGGTCTTGAGACCTTGTAGGGAGTGCTTCCTTATCACAGACCGGGAAGTCTGTCCCATTTGCTCGGACGAGCGAAGGAGCAAGAAGTTTATCTGCGTGGTGGAAGAAAGTCAGGACGCCTACGCCATAGAAAGGCTGGAGCGTTATAAAGGGGTTTACCACGTTCTGCAGGGTAGGATAGCTCCCTTGGAAGGGATTTCCGCGGAGGACCTCACCATAGACAAACTTATGGAGAGGATAGAGAGGTATCAACCGAAAGAGGTGATACTCGCTACCAATCCGAACGTTGAGGGAGAAGCCACTGCCAACTATATAGCTTCCCTCATAAAGAGACGCTTTCCCTCCGTAAAGGTGACGAGAACCGCCTACGGCTTTCAGTTCGGAAGCCTGATAGAGTTTGCGGACGAATACTCCTTAGAGAAATCCCTAGAAAACAGGAAGTAAAAACGCTCTTCCTCGTCGGGATATAGTATAGCCTGTTTTACTTCTGGATATAACTTCTGTAGAACGTAAGGGATACCATATCCCTTGTAAAGATGGCCTTTTCCTACTATAACAACTATCTTGTGATCAGGATATAGAAGTAAAACTTTCAGTAGCCTATATGCCATCCCGTTATCCCACGCGGTCTGAATATCTAAAAAACGTTTCCAGCTTATCTCTACGTTGTGTCTTTCTAAGGACTTTCTTAGAAAATTTTCATACTCTTGTGGGGGATAAATTACCCTTGGAGGAATAAGTGGGGATTTTACTTTTTCTAAGCCTTTTTTGCGGATTTCCTTTCTTAGCTCATCTGGGATATTCAGAGCAAGTATTTTTATTCCATGTTTTTCCGCAAATCTCCATATCGGACTATAGAATTTTGTATCCACTCGCCATCGTTTTTTGTATTCAGTTTTTTCTATCATCTCCTCTTCAGAGATTTCTCCTTCTACATAAAGATCCAAAGCCTCCTGAAAAGGTTGCTGGAAAGCTTCCATAGCAATTATAAGTTTTTTTTCTTTCTTAAAGAGTTCCTCTATTATTTTTAACTGCATATCGTGGATTTCCTTACTAGTGTGAACCTCACCTATGTAAATAACTTGATAATTCAATAAATCTTCTATGAGATCTTGAAAATCTATATGTTTAAAGAAAAACCACTGAGAGGAGAAACTAAGTGAAAAGAATAAAAGGATACAAAGGAAGATACTTTTCAACAATTTACCCTACCTTATATATTAAAACTTCTTCTGGAATTTCCTAGGTTCATTTGTGAAAGCCAAATACTTTCTGTAATAACCCATTTCTTGTCTCTTTCCGTGGACTTGTGTTCTTTCCTAATTATCGTAGCTCCGAATTTTTCTTCCTTGTTCCCAAGGCTTTCTCCGATCTCGTAGAGTTCTTTCTTTAGGTCTTTCATACTTTTAGGAATATATTCGAAGCTTTTCTTTACCTTCTCTATTCTATTCCTTAACTTTCCAATTTCTCGCGATACCATCTTTACACCTCCTGTCATAACTTTAATTTTAAAATGTTATAGGAAATGGGAGAGGTTATAAGGGTAAGAACCACGAAACACACCAGCATCGTAAACATAACTCCCCAGGTTAGGGAAGTTGTTAGGAAGTCCGGTGTTAAGGAAGGTGTCTGTGTAGTTTACGTTCCTCACACTACCGCCTGCGTCTTCGTGAACGAGGGCGCAGACCCCGACGTTGTCAGGGATATAGTCTACGCTCTGGAAAAGCTCATTCCTTGGGAAGACCCCGCTTACGCCCACATGGAGGGTAACTCCGCCGCCCACATCAGAAGCGCCATCATAGGAAACTCCCGAATAATCCCTATAATTAACGGGGAGCTCGCTCTGGGAACGTGGGAGTCCGTGTTTCTTGCTGACTTTGACGGACCCAGGGAGCGTAAAGTAATCGTGAAAATCTTTAAGGAGTAGTGCTGTGATAAGTGTAATTGCCTTTTTAATTCTTATAGGTATTCTCGTCTGGGTTCACGAGTTCGGACACTTCTTAATGGCTAAGCTCTTCAGGGTAAGGGTTGAGGTCTTTTCCATAGGCTTTGGACCTCCCCTCATTGCCAAGCGTATAGGTGAAACGGTCTATCAAGTGGCGGCTATCCCCTTGGGGGGATACGTAAAGCTCTACGGGGAGGAGGAGAGTGTAAACGACCCTGCTGCTTTCGCCTCAAAAAAGCCCTGGCAGAAGATACTCATAGCCTTCGGGGGACCCCTTTTTAACTTCCTCCTTACGATTCTGCTCTTTACCGCCATATTCACCGCAGGTGTAGAAGTTCCTAAATACATAAAAGAGCCAGTAGTCGTCGGATACGTTGA
>WFPV01000184.1 GCA_015487405.1 Aquifex sp.
AAGATAGCGGACATGGAGATATTCTTTGACGGGCGGGGATACGTTGTGAACGGAGGAGAGCCGGGATGGCTGGCAAAGGTATTGGCTATACTCTTTCCCTTTTAGTTTTATTGGTTTCAGTTACCTTCGGTGTAAGGATAAAGGATATAGCTACCGTTGAGGGATACAGACAGAACTTCCTCGTGGGATACGGACTCGTGGTGGGGCTAAAAGGAACCGGAGACGGAAAGGCGGTTTTTAATACGGTTCTCTCCATTGCCAATCTTTTGAAGCGTTTCGGCGTTCCGGTTGAACCGAGGCGTCTGACTGTTAAGAACGTTGCGGCTGTTATGGTAACCGCTAAGGTTCCCAGCTACTTAGAGCCCGGCATGAGCTTTGACGTAGAGGTTTCTTCCATAGGTGATGCCAAAAGCTTGGAGGGAGGAACGCTTATTCTCACTCCCCTGAGGGGTCCCGACGGGGAGATTTACGCATTGGCTCAGGGACAGGTGATAGTGGGTGGATACGAAGCGAGGGGAAGGGGAGCAAGGCAGGTCAAAAACGTCCCCACGGTGGGAAGAATTCCCAACGGCGGAATCTTAGAAAGATCTTTTCCTTTTAGGTTTAACGATAAGAAGGAGATAAGTATCCTTCTTGATTATCCTGACTTTACTACTGCGAAGCGAGTTCAGGATGCTATAAACAGGGCTTTCGGACAGAGGTTAGCAAAAGCGGTGAGCCCCTCCGTAGTAAAGGTGAGAGTTCCGGAGGGAAGGAACCTCGTTGATTTTATAGCGAGCGTTGAAAATATAGAGATTTCTCCGGATGCGGTGGCGAAGGTCGTAATTGACAGCCGTTCGGGAGTTGTCCTTTTTGGGGGGAACGTTAGCATAGAGCCTGTAGCGGTAGCCGTTGGTTCGCTCGTCGTAGAAATCAAGGAAAGACCAGAGGTTTCCCAACCTCCTCCCCTATCTCCGGGAGAGACGAAAGTAGTTCCGAGAACGGAAGTAAAAGTGAAGGAGGAGAAGAAAAGAATAGTAGAGCTGAGGGGAGCGACTGTTTCCGAACTCGTAAACGCTTTAAACAAGCTGGGAGCAACACCGAGGGAGATTATACAGGTGCTCCAAGCCATAAAGGCTGCCGGGGCTCTTCACGCTAAGCTGGAAGTGCTTTAAACAGGAACGCGAGCAGGGTTTTCTGGGTGTGGAGCCTGTTTTCCGCCTGGGTGAATATGAAGTCTGCGTTTTTTTCAAATACCTCCTCCGTAATTTCTTGTCCCTTCTTTGCGGGGAGACAGTGCATTACTCTTACGGAGGGTTTTGCTTCCTTCAGGAGAGTTTCATTAACTTGATAGGGTTTGAAAACCTCTAAGCTCTTTCCTTCCTCTCCCATGCTTATCCAGACGTCCGTGTAGACGATGTCTGCGTTCTTTACCGCCTCCTTCGGGTCGTGGGTGAGAACTACGTCAGCTCCGCTTTCTCTTGCAAATTCTTCGGCTTTCTTGAAATAGTAGCTGTTCGGTTCGTATCCCTCGGGAGTTGCTACGAAGAGTTTTAGTCCAAACATTCCCGCACCTACGAGAAGGGTGTTACAGACGTTGTTTCCGTCCCCTAAATATGCTATCTTCAGGTTTTTCATTTCCTCACCGAAGGTCTCGTAAAGGGTGAAAACGTCACTCAGAATCTGGCAGGGGTGGGAGAGGTTAGTCAAGGCGTTTATAACCGGAACGGATGCGTATTTCCCGAGCTCCCTTAACCACGTGTGGGAGTGGTTTCTCACAATAATGCAGTCTACATACCTTGATAAAGTTCTTGCTGTGTCTTTGACATCTTCTCCTCGTGATATTTGAAGCTCTTTTTCTTGGAAAAAGAGGGAATTCCCCCCGAGCTGGTTTATACCTACCTCAAAAGAGACTCTCGTTCTTGTTGAAGGTTTGTTAAACAAAAGGGCTACGTTCTTTCCTATCAGAGGCTTTCCGAGGTCTTTTTTTCCTTCCTTTACCTCTTTTGTTAGTTTTACGATTTCCCAGGCTTCCTCGGGAGTCAAATCCCACAGGTCTATGAAGTCCCTTTTCATAATTAAAATTTTACCGTTCAAAAGTTTAGCATCTACGAGCTTTTCAGGAAAAGAAATATTTAAAAACCCTCGGGGAGGGATTGTGAAAGGAAAAGTTGGGGTAAAAGGAGAAAGAAAAGCATTCCCTCATAGAGGGATTGTAAACACAATCAGGCTGGGGGCATGTGTTGCCCCCATTTTGGTCACGACCCCTCATAGAGGGATTGTAAACAGAGAAAAAAGAGCAATCGCTCGGGGCTGTAAAAAGAGTCACGACCCCTCATAGAGGGATTGTAAACAGGGAAAAAAGAGCAATCGCTCGGGGCTGTAAAAAGAGTCACGACCCCTCATAGAGGGATTGTAAACAGGGAAACGAAGGAAAGGCTTCTTCAAGGTGTCCGAGGTCACGACCCCTCATAG
>WFPV01000185.1 GCA_015487405.1 Aquifex sp.
TGTCAAAGCTTCCTCCTCTGTTTACGAACCTCCTCAGGTCTCCGTCGGTTATTATTCCTACGAGCTTTCCCTCTTCGTTTACAACAGCGGTGGCTCCGAATCCTTTTTCTGTCATCACGAGAACCGTCTCCCGCATGGGAGTATCTTCCCGAACCACGGGGAGCTCTTCTCCCGTGTGATGTAAGTCCTTAACGAGCCTGAGCTTTCTTCCCAAGGAGCCCGCAGGATGCCTGAGAGCGAAATCCTTCTCCGTAAAACCCCGGAGTTCCATAACAGTTAAGGCAAGAGCGTCTCCCAAAACCAGGGTTGCCGTTGAAGAAGTGGTGGGAGCAAGACCAAGATGCCCCGCCTCCTTTCCCACGGGAATAGTAAGAACAATATCGCTGTGCTTAGCTAAGCTGGAGCTCGGATTTCCCGTTATGGCTATGAGAGGAACTCCCTGAAGCTTTACGTAAGGAACTATAGATAGAACCTCGGAGCTTTCCCCGCTGTTTGATATCGCTATAACGATGTCCTTTTTATCTATCAGTCCAAGGTCTCCGTGGAGAGCCTCGGAGGGATGTAAAAAGACGGAAGGCGTGCCCGTGCTGGAAAGCGTGGAAGCAATCTTCCGAGCTATATGTCCCGACTTCCCTATTCCCGTCAGGATAACCTTCCCTTCGCAGGAGAGAATCTCCCTTACAGCCTTAGCGAAAGACTCGCCTAAGCTTTCCTTTAGCTTTTCTAAACCTTCTATTTCCTCTTCTACAATTTTCTTTCCCTTGTAGATTATCTCTCTGTCATCCATTCGCCTTTTTGTAGTTCTCTATTCCCCTCTTGATTTCTTCTATTGCGTCCTGGAGACCCTTCCAGTTTTCTACCTTCACCCACTTTCCGGGCTCAAGCTCTTTGTAGTGCTCAAAGAAGTGCTTAATCTTTTCCCTTATAATCTCGGGAAGCTGGTCAACAGTCTTTATGTCCGCGTAGGTGGGGTCCAGCTTCTCGTGGGGAACAGCTATGAGCTTTGTGTCTATTCCTTCCTCGTCCCTCATCTCAAGCATACCTATAGGTCTGCAACGAATCACACTACCCGGAACTACAGGCTCACGGGATATCACGAGAACGTCAACGGGGTCTCCGTCATCCGCCAAGGTCTGGGGAATGAAGCCGTAGTTAAAGGGATAATACATAGCGGTAAATAGAAACCTGTCCACAAAAATGACTCCGGTGTCCTTGTCAAGCTCATACTTAATACCGCTGCCTTGCGGTATTTCAACTACAACGTATATGTCCTCGGGAGGATTCTTTCCCGGCGGTAAATCCTTGTATCCCATCTCCTTACCTCCAGCAAATTATTTTAAAAGCTCCTTCCCCGCTTCAAGGAGCTCACTTACCTTTTCCCTGCTCGGAGCTTCCGCGTAAATTCTCACCAAAGGCTCCGTTCCCGAAGGTCTCATAAGTAGCCAGCTATCATCCTCCAAGACGAACTTCACCCCGTCAATAGTTTTAACTTCCCTAACTTTATAGTTTTTGATTACCTGCGGAGGCTCTTTTTTAAGCTCATTTATCTTTTCTTTCGCTTTTTCCTCAACCTTTAGGTCAACACGCCCGTAGTAAGCCTCCCCGAACTCCTTAAAGATTTCCTCTATAACCTCCGAAAGGCTCTTTTCCTCTAAGAAAATATACTCAAGGATATTTAATGCGGAGAATATTCCGTCCCTCTCGGGTAGGTATTCGGGAATTCCGTATCCCCCGCTCTCTTCCCCTCCGAAGATTACGTCCCTCCTTTTGAGAATAACCTCGTTAATGTTCTTGAATCCCACCGGAACTTCCATCAGCTCAACGCCGAAGGCTTTACAAATCCTGTCCGCGAGGTAGCTCGTTGAAACAGTCTTTACAACCGCTCCCCTCTTTCCCTTGTGTTTTAGAAGGTGAAGAAGAAGGATAACGTATATGAGCTGAGTGTTTACGTAGTTTCCTTTCTCGTCAACGAGGGCTATCCTATCACCGTCCCCGTCGTTGGCTACACCGAGCCCAGCCTTCAGGGCCCTTACTTTCTCCTTAGTTATCTCCATATACCTCTCTATAGGCTCGGGGGGATTTCCTCCAAAAAGCGGGTCCCTGTTCTTTCTTATATTTACAACGCTCACCTTTGTGTCCCTGAGTATGTATTCAAGAAGTCCGCTCGTTGTCCCGTGCATACTGTCGTGAACCACTAAAAACTCCCTCTCCCTAAGAAGGTCAAGGTTTATAAGGCTTCTCAGTTTCTCAACATAATGCTTCCTCACCTCCTGATACTCCGCCTCAAACTCACGGGGAGGTTTCACCTCCCCGTAATCAATCCTCCTCTCCACTTCCTTAACGAACTCGGGAGTTGCAGAGCCTCCAAAGGACTCCTTAATCTTGTATCCGTTGTAGATAGGTGGATTGTGGGAAGCAGTTATCATAACTCCGTTCTCGTATCCCAAATACTTCACACCGAAGGAGACCATAGGAGTGGTGCACGCACTGCCGACAAGCTTAACCTCAAGCCCCTCCTCCTTAAAGGTGTCGTAAACCCTCTTTGCGAAGTGCTCCGACATAAACCTCCAGTCGTAGCCCACAAGAACCTTATTTATCCCCCTCTCTTTAAGAAGTGAGGCGTGAGCCCTTGCAACTCTGACAACGTTATCGTAGGTAAAAGCCTCCCCTATTACCGCTCTCCACCCGTCAGTTCCAAACTTTATCATAATACTTAATTATTAAATGCTATTAGAGAAAAACCTTCCCCTTAAGAACTTAACGAGTATAAAGATAGGAGGAAGAGCTCTCTACTACGCGGAGCCGAAGGACTTAAAGGAACTTAAGGAGGTAATAAAACTTTCCCAGGTTCGCGACATTCCCCTTTTCATTCTCGGGAACGGCTCTAACACGATTCTCGGAGACATTAAAGGGTTAGTTTTACATACAAAGAATCTAAGCGGTCTGAGCGTTCAACAAAAAAACGGCAAGCTCCGGGTGGAAGCTCTATCCGGAACTCCTTTAAAGGAGATAATAAAGCTTGCGGTAAAGGAAAACCTAAAAGGAATCTACAAACTCCTTGGCTTTCCCGCAAGCGTCGGGGGAGCAGTCTCCATGAACGCGGGAGCCTTCGGGGTAGAGATTTCAGACTTCCTAAAGGAGGTCTACTTCCTGAGCTGGGAAGGGGAGCTTATAAAAGCCTCTCGGAAAGAGCTTGAGTTCTCCTACAGAAAAACCCCCTTTCCGAAGCTCGGAATAATCTACAAAGCGGTGCTTGAGTTTGAACGCTCTTGTGAGCCAATCCTGAGCGATTACAACAGGATAAGGAAGGTAAGGAAGGAAAAACAACCCATAAACCTCCCCACCAGTGGCTCAACCTTTAAGAACCCTGAAGGGGATTACGCGGGAAGGCTCTTAGAAAAAGCCGGACTAAAAGGTTTCAGACTCAGGGAGCTTGCCTTTTCCGAAAAACACGCCAACTTCCTAGTGAACCTCGGAAACGCAAGTTTCTCCGAAGCGAGAGATTTAATAAATTTAGCAAAGGAAAAAGTTTATGACGCCTTCGGCGTGATTTTAAAAGAGGAGGTGAAACTAATTGAGAGTAGTCGTTCTGATGGGTGGAAAGTCCTCGGAGCGTGAGATATCGCTAAAAACGGGGAAAGCTATATCCGAAGCTCTAAAGCGCTTAGGGCACGAAGTCTACGAGCTTGACCTTTCCCCCGAGCTTCCCTGTAAACTCTTAGAGCTAAAACCCGACAAGGTCTTTATCGCCCTCCACGGAAGACCGGGAGAGGACGGAACCGTTCAGGGAATGCTTGAAATCCTCGGAATACCCTACACCGGCTCAGACGCCATAAGTTCCGCAGTCTGTATAGACAAAGACTTCACAAAAAGGATAGTCCAGAGTCTCGGAATAAAAACTCCGAAGTGGGAAGTAATAAGTTCCGAGGAAGATTTAGAAAACCTAAGATGGGATAGCTTCCCTGCGGTTCTCAAACCTGCCCGCGAAGGCTCCAGCATAGGCTTGGAAATTATTAAGGATAAAAAAGAGCTGAAAGAAAAGGCAAAAGAGCTCCTCGAGAGAACGGAGAAGCTCATAGTAGAGGAGTTCATAGAAGGAATAGACCTAACGGTAGGATTCTTGAAAGGAAAAGTGCTTCCAGTAATAGAGGTAAAGCCCAAGAAAGGCATTTACGATTACGAATCAAAATATACTAAGGGAAAGACTGAGTATATCTTTCTTGATGACGAAACTTTAAAGAAAAAATTGCAAGAAATTTCCGAAAAAATTTATAAAACTTTAAACTTGAGAGACTTTGCAAGGATTGATTATAGAGTTGATAGGAAAGGTGAAATATATTTCTTAGAGGTTAACACTATCCCCGGAATGACCGAATTGAGCCTTCTCCCAATGGCAGCAAAAAAGGTAGGAATAGACTTTGATAGATTAATAAATATAATAATTTCTTAAGGAGGTCATTTTGCGGGGGGTTTGGGGAGTAATTTTATTAACTATATTGGCAGTATACATAATATCCTTCCTTATAATAAAGCTCCCTTTTCTTGAAATAAAAGAATACGGTGTAATAGGTATAAGGCACGACGAAAAGCAGGTTCTGCAAAATTACCTCACAGCTCTTGGTAGAAAAATAATTTTTTTGCCTGAGGAAATAATATTTAATGAATTAAACAAAAAATTTGGAAATAGATTTAAAGATATAAATGTAGATAGGGATTTTACTACGGAGGGAATAGTAATCAACTTGACATTTCAAAGAAGAACACCGGTAGCAAAGGTGAAAGTAGGGAAAAATATTTACCTTATAGATAGGGAAGGAGTTATTTTCAAGGACAATATACCATCAAATCTTCCCATAATAAAGGCAAAGGATATAAATGAACTAAGAAGCGTTGGAAGAAAAATTTCTAAGATAGCAACTTTGGTGGATAATATCACAATTTTATCAGATAAAGTTATTGTTCAAAAGGATAAAATTAAATACATTTTGCCAAATATTAAATTAATTAGAGAAAAAGAGTTAAAAGTTTTAAAATACGCTTTACGTCAAAATTTTAACGCAAAGGTGATAGACTTAAGGTATAAAAAATTTATACTTTTAAGGTAGGGGTATGAAAAGAATAGCAGCTTTAGATGTAGGAAGTAATAAAGTTGTTTACGTTATCGGAGAAAGGGATAGTTATAACGATATTCACATAATAGGTGTTGGAGAGGTTCGATCAAGAGGGATATACAAAGGTGCAATAAATAATCTAAGCGAAGCAAAGGTAAGTATACTGGAGGCACTAAAAGAAGCCGAAGAAATGGCCGGTGTTAAGGTGCGGGATGTAGTCTTTAACGTTTCTGGCTCCAGCCTAAAGAATAACACTATCAAGAGCCAAAACGAAAAGGAAACCATTACGATTTCTCCAAATCCTGTAGAAATAGAAGAAGCTCACATAACCCGTCTTATAGAGAGGTGTATAACCAAAAGTAGAGAGGACGGATACGAAATCGTTTACTACACCCCCCGAAAGTTCATACTTGATGAACAGGGTGAAGTTAAAAATCCCCTTGGTCTTGTAGGTTCCAAACTCTCCACAGAAGTACATATAGTAAAAGTCAGCTCAACCCTCGTAAGAAATCTGGAAAAAGCGATAAGGGAATCGGGATTGAATCCCATAAGTAGGGTTATTAGTGCCATAGCTTCGGCCAACGCCACATTAACGGAAGATGAAAAGGAAGATGGAGTTCTCCTTTTAGACATCGGAGGCGGTCTTACAGATTACACACTCTTCATAGAGGGGACACCTGCCGTTACAGGGGTAGTTCCCTTCGGGGGCAACAATATAACAAAGGACCTGAGCTACTATCTTAAGATAGATAACGAAGAAGCGGAAAAGATAAAAATAGAGTATGGCAACGCTTTTGTAGATAATGTAAAAGAGGATGAAGTAATAAAAATAAAACCCAGAGGTGAAGACAGAGAGATACCCGTGCAGCGCAAGGATATAGCGGACGTAATCCAATGCAGATTGGAGGAAATCCTTGAAAAAGTGCTTAGGGACCTTGAAAGGAAAGGAGTAAATTTGAATCTTATAAACGCCGGTGTAGTCATTACGGGTGGAACAGCAAACATACCAGGTGTTAAGGATATCGTAGAACACGTTTTTGGTCTTCCCGCAAGGATAGGTGTGCCACAAGACATAATAGGATTAAGGGAGAAAATAGAGAATCCGAAGTACGCCACAGTTGCAGGATTGCTCAAACTCGGAATCCAAGAAAACATTTCAGAAACCCAGGTAGACTCCCGTAAAAACAGTAAAGGTATTAAAAACTTATTTGATCGCTTTTGGAACTGGTTAAAAGATATAGCTTAAGGAGGGGTTAATTATGGAAATGGACTTTTTGAATCCTTGCAGGATTAAAGTTATCGGGGTTGGAGGTGGAGGAAGTAACGCTGTAAACAGAATGTATGAGGACGGAATAGAGGGAGTAGAGGTCTACGCTGTAAATACGGACCTTCAGCACCTTTCAAACTTAAAAGTTCCCAACAAGATACAGATTGGGGAGAAGGTAACGAGAGGCCTCGGAGCGGGAGCGAAACCTGAAGTTGGAGAAGAAGCTGCGTTAGAAGATATAGATAGAATTAAGGAGATTTTGAGAGATACAGATATGGTGTTTATAGCCACAGGTCTTGGTGGGGGAACCGGAACTGGAGCGGCTCCAGTAATAGCTAAGGCTGCGAAGGATATGGGAATATTGACTGTAGCAGTAGCAACACTGCCCTTCAAGTTTGAAGGAAGGAGAAAGATGGAGATAGCTCTAAAAGGTCTTGAACGTTTAAAGGAATCCGTAGACGCTTACATAGTTATTCACAATCAAAAGATAAGTGAGCTATCAAACAGAGCTCTCAGCATAAGGGAAGCCTTTAAGGAGGTTGATTCTGTTCTTTCCAAAGCGGTCAGGGGTATAACGAGCATAGTTGTAACACCTGCGGTTATAAACGTAGACTTCGCTGACGTCAAGACCACTATGGAAAATGGCGGACTTGCAATAATCGGTATGGGAGAAGGAAAGGGAGAAGAAAAAGCGGAAGTTGCAGTAGAAAAAGCTATAACGAATCCCCTCTTAGAAGGAAACTCCATAAACGGAGCAAGAAGACTTCTTGTAACACTGTGGACCTCAGAAGATGTACCTTATTCCACAATAGAAGAAGTTATGGAAAAGATAAATAAAAGCGTTCACGAAGATGCGGAAATTATATTTGGTGCTGTATTGGAACCCGAGAAAGAGGATTACATAAGGGTTGCCATAGTCGCTACTGACTTCCCAGAGGAAAAGTTCAGAATTGAGGGAAAAGAAGTTTCTTTTAAAGTTATTAGAGGTGAACAAAAACATGAGGAAAAGAAAGAATCAGAAAAGGTTGATCCCGCACCTGCAATAGAACATAATGAGGAAGAAGAAGAAATTCCCGCTTTCGTAAGGAGAAAAAGAAATTTATTATGAAACCTGTAGATATAACGGCAAAGATAGAAAGTCTGCGTGAAGCCAAAGCCTATGGGAGGATAAGATTAAAGCCGGAAACCGTTAACAGAATAAAAAACAATCAGATACCGAAAGGCAACCTAATGGAAGCTACAAAACTGAGCGGAATATTTGGAGCCAAGAGAACTGGGGAGCTCCTTCCCTTCTGCCATCCCATTCCTATAGACCATGTAGTTGTGGAAGTTAAGCTTGGAGAAAATTACTTGGAGGCTTATTCCACCGTTAGAGGAATAGCAAAAACGGGTTACGAAATGGAGGCTCTGACTGCTGTGAGCGTAGCACTTCTCAACGTTTACGATATGTGTAAGAGTATTGACGATAGCATGGTGATAGAAGAGATAAAGCTCTTGGAGAAGAGTGGCGGAAAAAGTGACTGGTTTGCCGACCTGAAGGGTGTAAAGGCTTCCGTTCACTCTGAAGATGAGGAACTGAAAAAACTCGTAGAAGAACACCTACGGAACCTCGGGGCTACTTTAAGTGAAAGCGGAGACGTATATATCTCCGTGGGAGAGAATATACCCTTCAATGCTGAGGTGAAGTCTTTTGAAAGCGTAATAGCTCTTTACGACTTTCGTAGGAACCCTACAAAAATCGGAAGCGAAATAAAGGTAGGCAAGACGGAAGAAGGACTAATAATTATCTTTCCTGAAGATAAGGAAAAAATAGATTTCTTCTTTACCACCTTCGGTGGTATCTTAAGACATATCTTATGCAAAGAGTAGTTCTCTGTATTACCGGTGCGAGCGGTGTCATTTACGGATTCAGACTCTTAGAAGTCCTAACGAATCTCGGTTACTTCGTTGACCTCGTCGTTTCCTCAAACGCGAAGATAGTTTTAAAGGAGGAGCACGGAAAAGATTTACCAGAGGTTCTAAAGAATATAAAGAACTATGAGCTCCACGGAGAGAGAAATTTGCTCTCTTCCCTCGCGAGCGGCTCAAGACTTGTGAAGTATAAGGGAGTTTACATAGTTCCCTGTTCCACGAGCACCCTCGCCTGCATAGCAAACGGAGTGAACCAGAATCTTATTCACAGGATAGGAGAGACAGCTCTCAAAGAGCGTGTTCCCCTCGTCCTGCTCGTTAGAGAAATGCCCTACAGCAAAGTTCACCTTGAGAATATGTTAAAGCTTACCGAAGCGGGAGTTATCGTAATGCCTGCAAGTCCTGCCTTTTACCACAAGCCTAAAAGTATTGAGGATATGGTCAATTTCGTTGTGGGGAAGCTCTTAGACGCTCTCAGGATAGAACATAATTTATTTAAACGATGGAGAGAGTGAAGGTTCAGAGAACGGGAATAACAGATAAGGAAAAGATTTATGAAATCCTGAAGAAGGAAGGTTTTTCCGTTTACGAGTGGTCCGACCCACCGGGAACTTATTATCCTACCCATACCCATCCGGATAGAGAAGTTAGATGGGTAATAGAAGGGGAGGTTGTTATAGGAGCTGAAGGGAAAGAGATAGTTCTAAAGGAAGGAGACAGAATAGAGCTTGAGCCCGAGACTCCCCACTGGGCTAAGACAGAGAAGGGGGTCAGGTATATTTGCGGGTCTAAGTAAATTTATTATGCTATTTTAATACTTCTGTTTGCAAGATTATTAATTACTATTTTCTGCGTTAGATTCTCTCTAACTCGCCTAAATCTAAATTCTTGAAGAGACAAATCTTCCCTTTTTAAGAGAGTATCTAATATTTTTCTAATATTTTTCGTTCTTTTCTTTATATTTTCTTTATCATTCCATAGAAAATTTGATTTTAATAACCTCTTTTCACTAATATAAGCTTTTAAAATTTTTATTATTCTGTTTTTCCTTATTTTAGGAATATTATATTCATCTAAATAATGAAGAATAAAAGAGTAATCCTCTTCGTATTCAAATAACCATCCCTTATAATCTGCTCCCCATACGCCATAGTCTTCAAGAAGTCTGTGCCTTTCAGGATTATAAATTCCTAATGTAAAAATCCATTCAGGATTAAATTCCTTCCGTATATTTTCTAAAAGATTTATAAGGAATATTTCACATGATAACTTGATATAATTACTATTTCCATTCCTCTTAAGTAATCCACCTATTGCTATGTATTCATAGCCTAAATTTTTAAGTCCTTCATAGCAGTTCAAGTAATCTTTTAAATTCTCTCCTTGGGCAACGCCTACCAATTTAAAAGAATAGTTACCATTTCTATATATTTCAATAGCTTTTTTAGCACTTTTCAGAGTTTCTTCTTTATCTCTTAAAAAATCTATGATAATTCCATAATCTGCATCCAAATATTCATATATTTCAAATAATTTTTCATAAGAAATTCTTCTTTTTGCTTGAAAAATACCACTATCTACAAACTTAATAACATTATCACGCATTTTGTTATTTAGCTCTTCAGTATCTTTTAA
>WFPV01000186.1 GCA_015487405.1 Aquifex sp.
AACAACTGTCTTGCAAACGCTACTATGACAGGTGTGTTTCGCTTAATGAAATCCGTCAAGGCTTTTAAGGCTTTCTTGATAGCATCAAATATCCCTATCTTCCCGAGGATATAAGCGAGTTCTTTGAGTGTGTTGATGAATTGGATTTTTAATGCTGTGAATGTATTGGAAAAGTCTACGCCTTGAGCTATTTGCCCCATCACTTGCATAAAGGTTTGATAGAACTCTTGAACTGAGATTTTTCCTTGTTCTATTGCCTGATAGAACTCCTGCATAGACATTCCCATGGCTTCTGCAACTTTTTTGATTGCCACGGGTATATGTTCTCCGAGTTGTTGTCTTAGCTCTTCCATCATGATTTTTCCTTTGGCTGCCATTTGAGTGAGAGCCATAGTGGCAAGTTCAAAGGCTTGGGATGATGTTCCAAGGAGCTCAGCAGCATTTGCGAAATTCACTATTTCTTGAACTGTAGGCTGTAGCCCTGCGGCTCTGAGCCTTATGTAGGCATCTGCCAGCTTTTCAATTGGCACGAGGGAACTGAAAGACGCTTCTCTCAATTGCTTGAAAATCTCTGAAGCTTGTAGAGAATCTCCGATTACGAGTTCCAGCTTCTTACGAAGCATCTCAAAAGAAGAGCTAACACTTGTGATAGCAGCAATCGTGCCTCCTGTAGCGAGCCCTGCTAATACCACAGCCAATTGACGGATATTTCTTACAGCCTCCATAACAGTAGCCACAAGGTTAGACAGAGAAAGCCTATTTAACCCTTGTAGGTGGACTCTTGCGGTTTTTGCCTCTATTTGCAAGGCTTTGAGTTCTGCTATTACTCCTGCACCGCCTTGCATGTGGACCATTCCCCGTATTTTCAGGGCTTGCTGTGTTTTCTTAGCGAGGGCTTCTATTTCCGCAAGTTCTCTTTTTGCTGTTGCTGTGTCTATTTTGACTCTTGCCTGTGTATCTTTTATGGATTGGAGTTTTTGACGTAGCTCGTTCACTACCTGGAAGGCTTTCTGGGCATCTATGGTTACTTTTGCCTGTGCTCCGCTTTGGAGTTGTTGGAGAGTCTCTCTTATCTTTCTTAGCTGGGCTTCTGCTTCTTTTGTGTTCACTCTAAGGTTTACGGTTTGGTTCTTGAACTGCTCTATCTGTTGTCTTACTCCTTCAAGCTTCGCTTTTAAATTTCCTATCTCTGCCTTGATTTCTAAAATCAGTTCCTGATTCATAGCAGCTCCTCAAGCTTGTTTTTTAGCTCCTCTTTTTCTCCCCATATGAGCCACCTCAAAAGAAGGGCGTTCTTCATTTTCCTTCCCCTCACAACAGGATAGAGCCGAGCAGCAAGCCGGACGCTCAGCCTGTGGATGTCGTATCCCCCTTCTGTGAGGGTATCCGCAACGGTGAGAAGATTGACGTGCTGAGCTGTATGGTTTTGGAGAGCATCTCTAAAAAATCCGCATCTTTCCTTAGCTCCTCTACAGCTTCCTCAAGAAGTTTGAGCCCTTCTTTTGTTGAAAGTTTCTCTATCTCCTCGTCGCTCATTCCCTTCACTTTCTTTAGAACAAGTTTCATGTGTCTTATGGGAAGTTTTTGTTTCGTGAGATCCTCCGCTATAGCGTCAACGAGCTCAATGAAATCCACAAACTTCACGGTCTTACCTCCTTAGATTTGTTGGACAAGAAAGCCTGAAGTCTCTACAAAAAGGTCCGTGAAAGTCCCAACGTTTGGCTGGGGAGCTTCTATTATCCTGAGCCATATTTCTACGGGAGTTCCGCCGAGAACTTCCGCTCCTAAGGAGAGGGGAGTGTTGTCTTGGGCTGTATCAAGCCCCACTTGTGAGGTTGCGAACCTGTAGGTGACCTGATCTCCTATGTCGTGCCCGTTTCCAAGGTTTGTGTCTACAACTCGGACAAGGATTTCTGAGGGGCTATCTCCGTTAGGGTCGGGAACTGCTTTCACTGTTGAATCTGGAGAGCCAAAGTAAAAAACGAAGTCTTGTTGTCCACCTGTTGCCGCACTTACGGTCATCTGGAGCTCCGTGAGAGGCGTAGTCATCCCCTGGTCAGCCCAAAAGCCAAAATACGCCATCTTACCTCACCTCCCTGTATAGAGCCCTAAATATCCTCGTTGCACTTTCTTTGGTGAATGTCCCCTTGAATTTCACATTCAGGAAGTCGTCTCCAATCAGCTCAAGGTCTCCATCAGGTCTGAGCTGGACTCTTCCTCTTATGTCTATTACCGCTCCGGTGGGCGGGTCTGCTATGAACCAGAGCTCGCCTTCTATGTTGTAGAGCTGTCCGCTGTTAATGAGTTGTGCGGTGTCTGCAGCTGTATCAAAAGTCACAGTCAGGTCTGTATTGTCCGGGATATTTGAGGTAGATGGAATATAAAGAACTCCTGCCTTTGTATCTACTTCGTAGTCCGTTCCTTCTGTGTATGTGGTCGTCCCGTCAGACACGGAAACGTTGGAGAGGTTTCTATGTCCAAGGTCGTAGTAAAAGCCTTTTTTTGCACCTGTAATGGTTGCGGAAAGTCCTGTTTGTGCAGACTGGGAAGCGTCTTGCGTTGTTCCGAGAAGGAACATCGCTACGGTGTCCTTCTTGAGCTCGTCCACGGTGAACTCTACGTTTGCATCTACTGAAACAATGATTTCCGCATCTTTGACTTTGAGTCCACTTTCTGTAGAGTAGTGCTCTTTCTTCTCTACATCAAAACTAACCTTAAAGTCCTTGACGTTCCCGACTTTCCAGAACGAGGGGTCGGAATCTCTCTTGAAAAACAACCCTCCTCTTCCAATCGTGTAGGCTCTTTTTTCCATGGTTCACACCTCCTCAAAGTTCTTGAAAAAGACAAGGCTCTTTTTTGGAGCAGGGCTCGGACTCGTAGAATCGGATTGTTTTTGGGGGGCAAAAACCATTTTTGTTTTCCTGCCAACAAATACCAGAGCCCTGGAGGCAATCATTTCGTCTACCGAGGTATACCCAACTATCCTGACCTGTTCTGTCCTCTGTGCCATAGGTTCACCCCCAGGGGATAGCTACTCTATCTGAAGTGCCGATATCGTTTGACCATATGATGTAGGTCTTCCCGTCAGGGAAGTTTATCGTGTCAAAAATTGCACCAAAATTGTCGGGAAGTTCGTATACGCTCGGAATTTCAGAAAGAAGCTTATATGAGGGAGAAGTTATAAGAATCCGTGAGGCTTCTACCTCTGAACCGTTATACTTCGGTTCTCTTCCCAGCGGGGAGGATAAAGCTACAGAATTCCACGAGTAAACGTTCCCGCTAAAGGCCGTAACTTCGGCCGGATATACGAATGCATCTCTTATCAGCGCCCATCCCTTGTTGTCGTATGGAGACAGCTTTGTTTCACACACTCCCGCCCAATCCGAAAATGTTCCGCCCGTGTAGGAAAGAAACAGCACTATTTTGGGGTCAGCATATATCTCAAGCCTCCCGCCATTCGTTAGGTCTATCTTTGGAGAGAGAGGCGATGAAAGGAAGTATGCGTAGCTGAGACCACTACTTGGGTCGTAGCTCTTTGCTGAGCCTACTTTCAAGTATCCGCTTGAAAAGGTGGAGCTATCCAATACGAGGAGCTTTTCTCTCGTATTGTCTTCGCTGTGAGGCGAAGAAAGAACGGCTTGGGAGCCTGAAAGGCTTTCTAAATTCCAGCCTGAAGGAGAGTAGTCGGTTTTTATTTGTGTGTTTGTCTTATCACAGCTTGCGGAAAGATTGTTGACATCAGTTTCCCCCGTGAGTATGGCTATGATGTCGTTGAAAACATCCGTCTCGGTAGCACCTGCGTTGTAGAAATAGCTCGCATACATCACCTGACCTCCAGAATTCTTACGCTCGCTGAGGAATCAGAAACTCCGTAGACCTTAGCATTTTCGGAAATCTCAAGAACTATTCCTTTCTGAGGTTCTACGGGAAGTCCCGTTGAGGTGCTCGTGCTCGCTCCCCCTATGAAGAGCTTTCCGCTTCCGTCGTTGTATATCACGAGGTAGCGGGCTTCCTTTTCCTGGTTCAGAAGCACGGGTGTGCTTGAGACGTTTACCACTCTTTCGCTCAAAAACTCCGTTATCCTCATTTGAACTTCACCTCAAACTTGATGTAGGCATACAGGAAAGCGTCAGACACTCCAAACTCCACGGAGTAGTTGGTTGAAGGAAGCTCTTTGAGGAGCTTTTTAACGATTCCGTAAATTTCATTTTCAAAGCCATCAAGCTCATTCTCGTTCAAGGAAGTGAGTCTTTTTGCTACGAGAAGCTGAAAGGTGGCGGTCTTTTTGCCCTGAAAGTCTACGTCGGTTTTGAGCAGATACAGGCTCACAAACTTTTCCTTGTCGTGGGGAACGTTCTCTACGTTCTTTAGGTATGGCTCTACGTGCCAATCCTGTAAGAGGTCTTTAACAGCCTGATAGACTTCCCTAAACATCACCTTCTCCCGAGCTCAGCGGTTATTGGAGAGGTTCCGCTCTGAATCCCGAGACTCTGAGGAGAGATTTGTTTTTCAAGCTCTTGGCGAAGTTCTTTGTATGCTTTTGCTTTTTCAAGGTATACGCTGTCTTCAGTCTGAGAAAGTCTTACACAAGCTCTTTCAAGGGCTACGAGCTTGGCAAGTTCCTTGAGTTGAGGGGAGTCCTGGACGTCTTGAGGGTTCACGTTCATGTTTTTGAGAAGGTTCTCCACATACGTGTTCGCATAGTCCGTGTCCGCCTGAGAGACCGCTACGCTCTCGTTAATTTCCGCAGGCGTTATGAACTCAACCACCTTTCAACTCCTTTATGAAGGCTTTGAGAAATTCCTTTCCTACTTCCTTGGCTCTCTTTTCCATTTCTGCGTAGAAGAAGGGATAGGGCTTTGAGCCGGGATGATTGACCTTCATGGCAAACACCTCTTTCCCGTCAATCACGAATCTCAGGGCTTTCTTCCTTCTTGGTTTTATGACGTGAGGTCTTGTCCCGAACTCCACGAAGGGAGCGTATTTCACTCTCGTGAAGACTTTGTTCCCCGCGGTCATTATTGAGTTCCTTAGTGTTTCTGTTCTGTTCTTGAAGGCTTTCCCCTCGTCTATGTAGTCCAGAACCATCTTCTTGTATTTGCTTGCCGCTTGCCTTAGGGCTACTTCTTTTGCCTCTTCTATTTCTCTGAGATTTAGAACGGGCGGGAGTTTCCCCGCCCGTATTGTTATCCTCATTCTTCCTCCTCCAGTAATTGAATCCCGTTATTCCCATCGGTCTCCCTCAGTTGGTTATGAGAGCTACGACTCTTATGGCTTTGTCGTCCCAGACTTTTTGCCAGTTTGCGGGAGTTGCGAGGTCTGTATCCGAGGGATTTATCGTTGAGGAATTCCACTTCACACCTTTTAGGTGCGGGACGTAGTGGGCTGTGGTGACGAGGAAGTTCTGCTGGGCGAGAATGTCCTTGTCTTGTTCAGTCATTAGGTCTTTCTGGAATGCGAAATACATCGCTCCGGGTTGTGCTATGAAGGTGTAATACTTCTTTCTGGGAGAAGACTCTCCCGAAATGGTGTATTCCTCAACGGTCACAGCGTCGGAAACGATGATTCTTCTTCCGAGAATTGTTCCAAACTCTCCCTGTCTTATGAGTTGTTCCGTGTTTGCAGAATTTGGAAACTGAACGAGTTGAGCCTTGAGGAGGTCAGTGTAGACCTTTGAGTGCATTATGACTACTTCAAAGTTGTCCGCATTGTCCCCGAGCAGGTTCATTGCATCTATGATTTTGGGAATGTCTATTGTGACGTCGGGCTGTCCTGCGTCGGTCTGGGAAACGTCAAACTTGTGAGTGTCGGGAAGTGCTCCTTTTAGGACCGAGAGAAGAGATTTGTCGTAGACTCTTGCCCAGAACCTTCCGAGCCTTTCTCCTATGATTTGGTTGATGTCTTTTCCTGAAGCTACTTCCGCAATCGTAGTGTATGCCCAGGCCTTTCCTCTTCTGCAAACTACTCCGACGTCTTCGCCTGCGGTGAATCCTGCGGGAGTGAGCGCTGTTCCTTCTTGTAGAACTTCCGCATCTCCTACAAAATCAGGAATGTAGGGGACTTTAATAAGGTTTCCGCCTTTAGAAAGGTCAATCCTTCCGTAGTCCGGAACCGCTACTCCCGACTGAACGAGTGCGGTCTTGTCCACGACCACGGAGACCGCTATCTCGGAAACTACTTCAGGAATTAAAGCCTGAATATCAGAGCTGGTCACACTCATCTTTCACTTACCTCCTTTGAAGTTTCTTTGCTAAATACTCAGCCTTTAGCTTCTCAAATAGCTCGGGATTGTTTTTCTTAACTTCCAGGAGCTTTTTAGGGTCTTTAAGGAGCTCTTCAAAATCTTGAGGCTCCCCTGCTGTGGTGTTGGTCGCTCCCGTTCCGGAAGGTGAGGCTTTCCTGAGGTATGGCTTTTGATTGAGGAGCTCTTCTATTGCTTCCTCGGGAGATTTTCCGTCTATGAGAACCTTATCTCCGTCTATTACCGCCCTGTCTTTGAGCATCGTGAAGACTATCTCGGGGTCTATCGCTCCTTTTTGGGAAGCGACGGAGACTATGGTGCTCTTCAGGACGGTTTCTTCATACATCTTCTTGTAGGTTTCTGCTTGTCTTTGGAGTTCGGTTATTTGCTTTGTGTAGTTTTCCCTCAGTTTGTCTATGTATTCCTGAGTTTTCCCTTGTTGTTCAAGAATCTTTGTCTGCATGTCGTCCCAGCTCTCAAATCCGAGGTATTGAGCGTATTCGTCAAGCTTTTGTTGGACGATTGCGTCTATGTCTTGAGGCTCTTGATGCTGAACATTCGTATTTTGAGGTTCTTGTGTGTTGTCTTGTCCCTGATTGTCCGCTTGTGTGTCGTCAGCTCCACCGCCAAATAGCGGTATCATTCTGCCGTTGATTTCCAAGAACTTGATGGGAAGCTCTTTTAGAAAGATGTCCGCTTTTGTCCGCTTTTGTCCGCTCATTTTGAACCTCCGCAATATCTCTGGTAAAGCCTTCTTGCTTTTTGTTCTACTTCCCTATATCCGTGCTGAGCCGCCCTTACGATTGCGGCTCTCAAAAGGTTGCAGTTAATAGTTCCGTCCTTGTTCCGATAAGGGAACTTCCTTTCTTTGGGAAGCAGGAAAAAGGAAGGGGGGAGCTTTTTTCTCTCGGACTGCCTGTGAACCCACTTTAGGTTAGAAACAGCTACATTTCTGGTTTTTGGCTTCACGAAGTTTTAGTTTTAGTCGTGTTATCCTGTTTGTATAGCACACAGTGAACGGGGGTGTGGGATGTTTTATTATCTTTTAGCTCTCTTGTGCCCTCCGCTTGCTGTAGCGTTTACAGGGAAACCTTCACAGGTGATAGTAAATATTTTCCTGACACTTCTTTTTGTAATTCCCGGTGTTCTCCACGCTATAGCTGTAGTGAGACAATACTACGCTCAAGGCGGGCAAGACCCACCTAAAGCTGTGAGAAATGCTGTTTATGCTTTAGCCGGAATAGGTTTATTAGCATCTTTTATTATTCCTAAGCTTTCGCCCGTTCCACCTGAGGAAAGGTTTGAGCCCGCTGATATATGGGAAATGAAAAGCTACAAATGCAGGCAGATACGGGAAATGCTTGCAAACGATGTCCTTGCTTACCTTATAGAAAAGGGAATAGATGCGGACGTTTATGCAGACAGAGGTGGAATAGTTATTCATTTTCCTAAGAAAATGAGCTATGAAGCGTGCAGACTTATGGCAAAACTCGTGGTGATTGAAGTAGATTCTCCTAAAGAATGGAGATGTGTTCCAAGGGTTAGGTGTGAAGGCAAAGATTATGTTGGGTGGGCTTTTGAGCCGGCGGAATTTTTAGAGTAAACCATGCGGGAAGAGGAAAGAGAAGCACTTAAAGAAGAGCTTAAGGTTTATATAGAACTCCTAAAAATTCTTTCCGCTTTTGTTATAGCCTTAGGCGGTGGACTTGCAACGTTGATGCTTAACCTAAATTCGCCTTTAAAGGTTTTGTTGTTTTCTTTTGGTTCTTTCCTTGAAATAGTGTTTGTAATGGCTTGTTTGCGCTTGGTTCTTGAAATAAGTTCTCTTATAAGGAGGTTAAAACAGTGAACATTTACGACATTATAGGGATTTTGGGGCTGATTTTTGTTTTCAGTGCTCTACTCTATTTAGCATGGACTTTTTACAAATTCCCTGACAAGGCTAAAGAGTAAACCTTAAATTTAAATATCCACCATTTTACTTTTGTAAACGAACTTCGCCTTGAATCCTTCCGCAGTAAAGAGTGCGTATCTGAGTGCATCCATAAGGTCGTCGTTTTCTTTTACGACTTCATCTAACGGCTGGTCGTTTGCGTCAAGTTTCCAGCTGTAGGTGTTTAGCTCCTCTATCGTTTTCTCAAGACTTGCAAAGATTTTTAACTTCTTTTGTTTGAAAAGTCCTTGAACGAAGGTTATTCCCGGGAGAACGTCCTTTTTTGCAGGTCTTACGTCTAAACCTCTCCTCCTTAGCGTTTCCAGTCCTTGCTTCATTTCGGGGTCCGCATAGGTGGGAATATTTTCTTTTTTTAAAATTTCATAAAGGTCATCAAGCGTTAGCTCGGATTTTTTGAGTTCTTTGTATGCATACCAAGTTTCGGTCTTTGGGTCTTTTGCAAGCCATAAAACAGCGGTCGGGTGGTTGTATCCGAAGTCCAGTCCTCTTATTTTTAGCCAGCCTGATGGTATTTCAAAGGGAGATACGAGCTCGTAATCGGGATATACGAGTCCTAAGGGTTTCGTGAACACTCCTTCGTAGAACATCTTAAATCTCCAGTCGGGCATTTCCTTTTTTGCTTTTTCTACTTCTTCTTTTGGATAGTGAGGGTTTTCTATTGTCCTTGCGGTTATGAGGTCTATGTCTGCGTCTCCCTCTTTTGCTTTGTCGTAAAGCTCTTTTAACCAATTCCAGCGGTAAGGTGTGGTTGTGATGAGTAGCTGTCCGTTGTGAAATCTTAGCCTCCTGTATGCGGTTTCAAAAACTATCCTTTTGTCTACCTGTCCCGCTTCGTCAAATATTCCCGCCTTTGCGTGAACTCCTTCCATTCTGTCGGGATTGTCGGCAGGAATACCGTAGAGCCTTGAGCCGTTAAACAGCGTTATTATCATGTCGTTCTCGTTTTTTTCAAAGGGTATCTCCCATTCCTTTAAAACTTTCTTGACTTCCTTCCACAGCGTTCTTTTCATCAGTTTTAGGGAAGGAGAAATTAAAAGATACTCCCCCGTGCTTTCAAGTGCTTTTACGATTATCCACCTTGCTCCGAGCCAGGTTTTCCCGGTTCCCGTCCCTCCGATAAACAAGACTATCCTCTTCCTTGAACGGAAAACTTTTTTCTGATAGGGAAGGAGTTCCTTCCATAGGTTAATCGTTTTCTCCATTTCATAGGTCTGTCTCGTCGGAAATTTTAGGTTTTTGTCTATTTGTCATGGCTTGAGCCAACGACTTCATCGCTTTCTCTCCACTCCTTGCAGCTATGTATCCGAGAATACCTGTTTCTATGAGGTCATAGAGTCTAAGCTTGAGGTCTAAGGGGAGATTCGGAGGCGTGAAACCAAACCAGTCTGCTACAACGAGAGAAACAAACACGAGCATAGTTATGGGTCTCCAGCTACGGGTTAGCCAGCTTTCGGATTTCGTTTCGGCAATGATAATCTGAGTCCTTAGCTCATCAAGTTTATGTTTGTTCCTCAGTAGGTTTATGAGGATTTCCTTCTCTGCTTCTTTTGCTTTTTCCTTAGAGCCTATGTATTTTTCAAGGACTTGAGAAATCAAAGGGAGCAGTGTTGTTAGAATTGCGCTAATCATCTTTCTCCTCCGAAGGTTTTTCTATGATTATGCGTATTGCTTCCATTCCTTCCGTGTCCTTTTCGGTGTCAAGGAGTTTCTTAAAGAGTTCAAGCAGTCTGTCCTTTCTCTTTTCTTCTATATCCGTGTAAACTTTTAAAAGTTTTACGAGAACGTCAACTGCCATTGGTTTTGAATAGTCCAGCTGCGTTAAGGCTTCGTCTAATAGCTCTAAAACTCTTTCCTTTCTTTCCTTGAACTTGCTTTCTTGAAGGGCTTCCTTTAAGACCCTCTCTTTAACCTTTTCTCTGACTTTCTTCTCAAGTTTTTTCTGAAATTCTTCGTCTTTTAGCCAGCGTCTTAGCGTTCTTTCCGATACTCCGAGTTCTTTCGCTACTTCGCTCTGTTTCTTCCCTAACGCTAAGAGTTCTAAGGCGAGTTCTTTCTTCATCTGTCTGCCTTCTTGTCCAGTTTGTCTTCAAGTCTTTTGAATCCTTCTCTGATTTCTTTTCTTAGCTCCTTTATTGCGTCTTTAAGCTCCTTGATGTCTTTGTCGTGGTCATCTTTAAGGACGTATTCTTTCGGGAGGCTTTCTTTTAAAGTTTGAAGTTCCGTGGCGACCTCCGAAATCCTTTTCCCGAGCCCGTTGAAGTATCCACGGATTGCAACCGCAACTATGAGTGAAATGATTCCAAAGACTACACCGAGCGAACCACTAAGAAGAATTTCTTCCATCTTCACTGCCTCTCAATCGTAGTAATCCCAAATGACTTCCTGGGGCTTGTCGGGGTCTATGTCAAAGTGTGTGTATGTTTTGGCCATCCCTATCCTCGTGACACCGTTGTTAACAAGCCATGTGAAAATCTTGAATCTTTCCCTTGAGCTTTCCGTAAGCACATCAAGGGCGAGTCCTTTGATGTGGGGGCTGTCAGGAACTCCGCCTACTCTTCTGTTGTGCTCGGGACACCTGTATCCGCTTGTGATTATCAGGGGCTTTCCGAGGTAGCCTCTTAGCCTTTCTGCGAGCTCTATGAGCCTTGAGTCAATTATTACTTTTCCGCAATGTTTGCACAGAAACTCCTTTGCTTTGAAGTGCTTTATTCCCTTTTCCTTTATGAACCTTTCTACTTCCTCGGGGCTTTTTAAGAGCATATGTATAAGGTGCAGTGGTATTTTCTGTGGACGCTATAACACTGTGTTCACCATCCACTCTCTAAAAACTCAATCAGCGATTCTACATCAATCAAATACCTTGTCTTTCCATCAAGTTCAAAAATCTTAGCTTTAATTCGGTCTCTGTAGATGTGGTTTCTCAGCGTTGAGGGATGCATTCCTAAGAGCCTTGAGGCTTTTCTTAGGGAAATACAATAAACCCCTTGCTTTCTTAGTTTTTTGAGTTCTTCTATAGCCCGCATTTAAAAAACCTCTTCCCCCTGTATGAGGTAATTTTTCACAGAAAAGTGTCCGTTTTCTTGGAGCTCAATAAAAGCAAATCCGTGCGTCCATTCGTTTTGCGGAGAATAGTCAGGTTTAAGGTCGCAGAGGCATCCTACTACCCAAGCTCCTACGAGCTCCTCGTCAATAGTTTTCTTTGTATCTTCTTGCTTCTTATGAAAATGCCCGAGCATTATGTTTCCGAAGGCTTTCCTAAGGTATGAGATTGCTATGTTTACGCTCGCATAACTTCTATACTCGTGCCCGTGGATTATTTGAAGCTCCCCCGCCTGAATTCTTCTTTTGTCTCTAACGTATTCTATTCCGAAGTCCGAAAGTTTTAGAAAATTCTCAACTTTTAGCTCTTCTACTTCTGCAAGCTCGGGGGCTTTTCGGTTCAGGTATCTCTGGAGTCTTTCCTCGTGGTTTCCTTCCTTATAGATGATTTTCACGTCTGGAAAGGCTTTCCGAATAGCGTCAAAAGCTCTGAGGACAAGTTCCCTTTCAAGCTGGAGATTTCTCTCACTTGCCCGTCTTTCCCAAAAAGACACTGAGTAAAAGTCCACAATGTCGCCGTTCAAAATAAGAGTGTCTATTTCATATCGGTATAGAGCTCTAAGGGCAGTTCTTACAGCTGTCGGGTCGTGGTAGGGAAAGTGAACGTCGTTTATTACTCCTATTCTTGCGTAGCCTTTGATTTCGTAAGGTTCCCTTCCGTTTGCATATAGAGGTTCGGGGATGTCCACGATATCTAAGGGGGTTAGGGAGTCTTTAGTCTCAGTAAACTTTTTGTTTTTAATCTGCCCTTTCCAATAGTAGAGAACTTTAGTTACATAGCCTTCTGATGTTCCCACTTCCTCAGCTATTTCCTTATAACTTTTCCCTTCTTTAAATAGCTCAATTATTTTCTCTTTCTTTGTCATCTTCCCCATCTCCCATATACGTATCCAAAGCCAAATCCGAGCATCAAAACCGCAGTGAGCAAGAAAAATAAGGCTACTGCTTGGTCAAAGCTCAGGTTCACTTCCTTCCTCCCATTCAGCTCCGAGTGATGAAGCGGCATACACGAATTTGGTAAGGTGCACGTTGAAACAATGTCTACAGAGATACAAGCTATCTCCATCTTTCTGTAGGGATTTGACAGAAAAGATTCCATCTACTCCTACAAACTGATGGGCAATATCCACACGGAAGTTGTCCGTAGTGCAATCAATTCCGCATAAATCACATAGGACCGCTATTTCCTTACCCATGATTCTTTCTCCTGTGCAAGTGAAAGATTTTCCCTAAGAACCTCAACGGTATAGCCTGTTTCATCTTGTATTACTACCTTTGTCCCGCCTTCGTCTCGGATTACGGTCCATACTTTTTTGTTTGTCGCTTTGTGGTGAACCTTGTCTCCTGGTTTGAACTTCATCTACATACCTCCTTAAGTTTTTCAACGAAATTCTCAAACAAGTAGCGGGCATTTACACCAAAAGCTTCAATCTTGAGAGGTTCATACTTCCCCTCTTTGTTTGTAAGCTTCTCCGCTCGCATCTTCCAAGCTCTTTGACCGTCAAGGTTTACACGCTCTATTTGACAGCTAAAGCCCATCTGAGAGAGGAGAAATTCAACTGTCTTTTTCGTCCATCTCACTTCTCTATTCCTCCTTCAAAAGTCAATCCCACTAAGCTCTTCAAAGGTTTCTATGGCTTCCTTGAAGGTTCTCTTTCCTTCCTTGACTTCCTCAATTAGGTATTCCCAGCCGTTTACGTCGCCTTTCTCATTGGCTATATACAGCTCAAGGAGTAGGGACTTTAGCGTCGGGTCCTTTGCTATTTCCTCTACCGTTCGCTCGTCTGCTCGGTGGACTTTCTTGACTTCAAGGTCTATATCCACTCCATCGTCCAGAAGTTTTTGGATGGCTTCCTTGATGGATTCTTTTTCAGCTGCCCAATTTTCTCCCTTTATATATATATCTGGGCAACTGGGCAACTCTTGATTTTCAAGGGTTTTAACTTGTCCGCCATTTTGACCACTGGGCAACTCTTGAAAATCAAGGGATTCAGAGTCGCTATTTTCTAAGGTTTTGCCATCCCTGGGCAACTTTTGATTTTCAAGCTGTTCACGAGTTAGCCATTCTTCCACCTTCCTTAGAGCCTTTTCTAAGGGCATTAATGGTTTATAAATGATTGAATTTCTCTCTCCTTTCACCGTTGCCCATAAATAACCTGTGTATTTTTGTAGTAGTTCTTCTGCTCTATGTTTTCCTATGTCCGTATTGTCCGCAACGTATGTGCTAATTTTTCTTTTTGTTTCAAATCCTTCCTCAATAGCCTTGTAAACAGCTTTAACGAAAGCTTGAAGTTCTTTTATCCTCGGGTCTTTCACAAGCTCAAGGTCTAAAGAGCCATCTTTTTTTTCCACTATTTCAAACTCAATCAGCGGTTTAACTCTTATCCTGTCCTTGAAGGCTCTTAGTTTTAGGACTCCTGTCTGTGGGTCTTTCTTTAGGTGATAGAACACTTCACACTTCTCGTTTATCGTCGTTGAGTTCTTGTATGGATTGTCTTCGTCTTCCTGTTTCCTTACGTGGTGCAGGAATATAACCGTGTGTTTGGAAGCGAGAGCTTTAAGCTCTTCCATTACTATGCCTGCGTCCGTGTCGGAGTTAAGGTCGTATCCGGTAGCAAAGTCCTTAAGTGTGTCCAGTATGACTACGTAGTGCTCGTCTTCGTTTAAGAGCCATTCCTTTATTAGCTTCCAGTCGTTGCTGTTAGCTTTTATGTCCGCTGTTTCTCTCGTGAAGACAAAGAGGTCCTGGTCCAGCTCGTCTATTAATCCTACCTTGTGGAGTCTTTCACCAAGGGTGTCGGCGAGGTTATCCATGTCAAGGAGAACGACCTTGTAGCCTGCGGGAATGAAGTATTTCTTTATGAGCATTAGCATTAAAAGGGACTTTCCGCTTGAGGGCTTTGCGGATATTCCTATAAGTGTTTTCTTAGGGATAAACTCGGGAATTACGTATTCCCTCTCCTTTCTGTTTAGGAATGCGTCCTTGGGGGTTCTTAAGGAGAGGATTTTTTCTCTAAGGGATTCCTTTGGTGGCTCCGTTGTTGCCTTTTTCTCTATTTCTTCTTCAATTTCTTTGAGCTTAGAAAGAAGCTTTTGGGGGTCTTTTGTTTCAGAGAGGGCTTTCAGGATTTCCGTGGTTGTCTTTGCTATTAAGGATTGTTTTCTGATGGTTTCTACCGCTGATGGAAGGGCATCCAAAGGAGTTGCTTCTTCTATCAAGTCGTATATGAGCCAATTGATGTCTTCTTTGGGGAGATTTCCGTCTAAGAATTCCCTCAGTGTGAACTCGTTCCAGTTTGGGACCTCCGAGAGGTATTGAAGCAGGAGCTTGTAGATTTTGCGGTATTCCTCTGAGAAATCCTCGGGAGTTATGCCTTTTAGGTGTTCTACAGCCTTCAGGATTGAGGTCGTGTCCGCTTTTACTATGAATTCTACGAGCGTTGCAATTATGGCTCTTTCCGCGGATGTGTCGGTTTTAGGGGCTAAAGACCTTAAAACTTCCTCCCTGACTTTGCTAAAATAGTCTTTAGTCTTTGCTTTTCCGTTTCCGTTAAACATTTTCTCCCTCCTTTTCCAACTTGTTTATTAGAGCCTTTAGGGCTTCCATGGCTTCTACAGCCTCCTTGTAAATGCGTTCCTTTTCAACGGGAGTGATAACTCCATCCTCAAGGGCTGTAATGATTTGATTGATGACGTCTGAGAGTTCTTTGCTCACGGAGTGGTATCCGTT
>WFPV01000187.1 GCA_015487405.1 Aquifex sp.
CCCTTCAACGAAGGGAAGCCTTTAATCCTCCTTTATAAGTTTGTAGATTACAGAAAAGTCTAAATCTCCGTATCCTTTCTTTCTGGCAAGCCCGTAGGTTTCCTTCACGGCAGCAGTTACAAAGGAAAACTCCCCGAGCTCCTTAATTAAGTCCTGAGCGTAGTGTAAATCTTTGTAAATGAGGTTAACGGAAAAGTGCGTAGAGAAATCCTCTTCCAAGATTTTCTTTTTCTTCACATCAAGGATGTAAGACTTACCGGCTCCATCATTCAGGATGTTTATTATGGTTTCTTTATCAAACCCCGCCTTCTCCCCAAGGGCTATCGCCTCCGCGAGGATATCCATTATTCCTCCGAGGACTATGTTGTTTATAAGCTTAGCCCTGCTTCCTATTCCCGCTTTACCAACGTAATAGATTGCCTTACAGAACTTTTCAAATAGCGGCTTGTTTTCCTCAAACTTCTCTTTATCTCCCCCTACAACTATGGTGAGCTCTCCCTTCTGAGCAGGTATCACGCTCCCGAGAACGGGAGCATCCAAGTAGTAAGCCCCGAGCCCTTTCAGCTTTTTATAGGTAAGCTCTGCGTAAGCAAAGTGATTCGTGGTCATATCGATAACGGTCTTTCCTTCTATGTTTCCTTTCACAAGTCCGTTCTCTCCAAATATAACTTCCTCAGAAGCCTGGCTATCAAAGACTATAACGAAGACACGCTCAACTTTATTGATGAGCTCAGCGGGGCTTTGAGCTACTTCCGCTCCCGTTTCCTCAGCAAACTTCTTCGCCTTTTCAAGCGTTCTATTCCAAACAATTAGGGAAACTCCCTGCTCTATGAGTCTCTTGGCTATAGTTCTTCCGAGATGTCCTAAACCTATAAATCCGACCTTCATAACTTTTTATTCTAAATACCTCTCTTCGCTCGGTTTTGAGGAAGAGTTATTCTTTCAACTCAAGCAGGGCTATGCTCTCTATGTGATAAGTCTGAGGAAAGTTATCTATGAGCTTTACTCCCCTTAGCTCGTATCCGCCCTTTACGAGCATCCTCACATCCCTTGCAAAGGTGGAAGGATTGCAGGATATGTAGACGATTCTTCCAGGCTTATTCTTCACGAGGAGCTCCACCTCCTCCTTCAGCAGTCCGCTACGGGGAGGGTCTACGAGAACTAAATCCAGGATTTTACCCGCTCTTCTCTTTAAGAATTTGTGAGCGGTGACTTCCGTGAAAACTACGTTGTCCCTATCGTTTAACCTTGCGTTATACTCTGCGTCTTTCACAGCAGAAGGGTTTGCGTCCGCTCCCTCTATGAAGTTTCCTTGCTCTGATAAGGGAATCGTAAAGAACCCAACACCGCAGTGAAGGTCAACAGCTTTTTTATAGCTTCCGCTGAACTCTAAAGCTTCCTTTATAAACTTCTCCCATAGAGTGTAGTTCACCTGAAAGAAGCTATCCATACTAACCCTGAACTTCCACTTCCCAACGTCCATAAAGATGTGCTCACGCCCAACGGCGTATCTCTTTACCTGAGTCATCCCCACCTTTCCGTAGTTTCCTATTCCGACCACTTTCTCGGGCAGAATTTCGTTTTTCAAAGCCTCTAAAAGGCTTTCGTCGGTGTGTGTAATGGTCAAGAGCTTTAGCGTAAACTTGTCCCGTGTGGGTGAGTAGTTAACGTGAATATCCTGAAGGTCTGGAATAGCCTCAACGAGCTTTCTTAAGGACGGTATCAGTGCGTTAATCTCCTCGTGGGCTATTAAACACTCCTCTATATCCACGACCTCTTTTTCGTCCCACCTATAAAAGCCGAGCTTTCCTTCCTGCACCTTGAACTGAACCCTCGTCCTATAGTTGAACTCTTTCTCGGAAGGTATCTCCCCGAGGTAGTTAACCTCCTTCAGCTTTCCTATCCTTTGGAGGTTTTCTAACAGAATCTCCTTCTTAGCCTTTATCTGTGCTTCATACTCTAAGTGCTGAATCTGACAACCGCCGCAGACTCCGTAGTAGGGGCAGGGAGCTTCCCTTCTCTCTACCGAAGGTATGACTATGTTCTTAATGACGCCTTCGGCGTAATCTTTTTTTTCTTTAATAATCTCTACATCAACGAGCTCCTTGGGAGCAGCAAAACGAACGAACAGAGTCTTTCCGTTGTGCCTCGCAAGCCCGAGACCGCCGTATACGAGTTTCTCTATACTAACCCTGAGAGGATTCTTGCTCATTTTCCTTCTGTCTAAGCTCCTCAAGTTTCTTAAAGTCACTTTCCGAAAGGACGTCTATATGCCATCCCGTAAGCTTGGACGCAAGCCTCACGTTTACACCTTTCTTCCCTATAGCGAGGGAAAGCTCGTCGTCTGGAACGGCAACCTCCGCACGCTTCTCGTAAGGAAAGAGCTTTACTGCAACAGGATGGGAAGGTGCAAGAGCTCTCTTTATAAGCTCCTCTATATCGTCACTCCAGCGGATAACGTCTATCTTTTCTCCTCTTAGTTCTTCAGAGACTTTCTGAATTCTTGAACCTTTTAGCCCCACGACTATACCCACGGGGTCCATTCTCATTTCTTTTGAATCTACAGCTACTTTTGCTCTCTCGCCCGGAACCCGTGCAGCTGCCTTTATTTCTATCAAACCTTCTTCAATTTCGGGAACTTCGTGCTTAATAAGCTCTTTTAAAAAGTCCGGATGAGTCCTTGAAAGAACGAGGTAGGGCATTCCCCTTAATTTCTTAACTTCCAAGAGTAGTGCTTTGACCCTGTCTCCCTTTTTAAACTCCTCACCGGGAATCTGCTCCCTTTTGGGAAGAACAGCCTCTATCTTTCCGAGATCCACAATCACATCCCCGTTGTCCATTCTCCTTTCAACTATTCCGTAAACAATTTCCCCTTCGTGCTCCATATACTCTAAGAAACCTCTTTCTCTTTCTGCTTTTTCAAGCTGTTTCAGAAACTCCTCCTTAGCGGCATAAGCTGCTATCCTATTCACATCCTCTGGAGAAATATCTAAAGGGAACTTAATCTTTTTATTCCCCTTCCTCCTTACTACGTAAACCTTTATTCCCTCGTCCGTGAAATCCACCTCTAAGTCGTCCTTAATCTTTTTGTCCTGCTTTATTGCTATTGCTATTGCGTTCTTTAGAGCTTTTTCAACGACTCTTTCGGGAAGGTCGTGTTCTCTTGCTACCTGCTCTATAAGTTTCTCTAGTGCTGCTTTCACCATCCTTCTATCTCCAGTCTTCCCTTAGCTATCGCAGTAAAGGGAATATGCAGGATATTCCCGCTTGCCTTTTCGCGTATATCTATTATACCGTTTCTAACATCCTCAATATATCCAACCACTTCCCGCTTTCCCTCTATAGGCTCCTTCAAGATAAGCTTAGCGAGTCTTCCCTTAAAAAAGTCGTAGTGCTCCACCTTTGTAAGAGGTCTCGTAAGTCCCGGAGAGGTTATCTCAAGCATGTAAGAGAAAGGAATCAAATCCTCCACATCCAATAAGGCACTTAATTTTCTGCTAATATTTTCACAATCCTTTATCGTGATACCTCCCTCTTTATCTGCGATAATTCTTAGAACCCAGCCTCTACCTTCGGGCTTAAACTCCACATCAAATAGCCTAAATCCCATACCTCTGATGATAGGCTCTACAAGTTCTTTTACCTTGCTCTCTATTTCTTCTCTATTTATTTCCATACTTATATATTTTGTATTAAAGAATAATAATAGACGCCCTTCGGGCGTGTGGATAAAAATAAAACCCCTTGATTTCTAAGGATTTTCCGATTTTTTATCCACAATTCATCCACATTAAAAGCACAAATTATTTATATTGCGAAGTTTTTGTGTGATGGAATTGTTTCGTACTTTCATTAACTTATAGAACTATCCACAGTTATCCACATACTTATCAAAAGTTATTGATTTTGCTGGTACTTTGTTTGTATAGATTGTGTGGAAACTTTATAAGAAATATAAGTAACTTGTGACTTATCCACATAACCCCTCCGAGTTATCCACATATTGAGATAAAAGTTTTCGAATTATAAAACACTTTTGTAGAACTGATATAAGCATCGGGAATCAAGGGGTAGCACGAATTTTGTGGATAAGATGTGGATGGATGTGGATAAAATGTGGACAAAATGTGGATAAAATGTGGATAACGCATACTTCTATCCCCTGAAAATCAAGAATCTCTCAGAGACTACATAGGTATGTGAATAAACATCATAATCTTAGCTAAGAGTGAAATTTATTCACCAACGAGACGAGTAAAAAATAAAAATAAAAAAAGGATTGGCACTAGCTTACAAAAATTCTGATGGAAAGTCCTTTGCTTAAGCTAGGAAGTGAATGGTGGAAAAAACTGATTTTGTTCTTTTTTAAGGAGTTAGGTTTAAAAATCTTAGACTGCTAAGTTTAGGCTTATAGGATTAGGAAATAAATGAGAATGAAAATAGCAATCTAAGATCAGAGAGTTTCATATTTAGTATTGTAAGGGAAATGCTTGTAAAAAGCTTTCAGTTTACTAAAGGACAATCCATAAAGATACAGAACTATAGCTATTTTCAATCTTTTAAAAGTATTTCTCTAACTTCCCAATCAGCTTATATCTCTATTCTTCCTTCTTATCTTGGCATTCTCCCTCCCCTTATATAGAAGCAAGACAGAGGTTTATAGCTCTAGAGCAAAAACTATTAAATAGAAATTATTTTTTTCGTATATGTAGCTTTAGCTACCGTAGGGATGATGTAGGAACGGTAAATTTATTCAGGAAGTTTGCGAAGAAAGTATCGGGGAGTCTTAGTTTTCCCGTAGATGGCCTGACCTACCCTCAGAGGGTAAGATGTTCTCTGGGCAACTCACGGTGGGTTGCTACTACTTTGAGAACTTCCGACTAAAACTGGGGAATATCATAATCTTTTCAATTACACGCAATAGATTAGAAAAATATATATAATTATAATATGCTCAAAAGGGGGGATAAAGTTCCAAATTTTTGCTTGCAAGGGATAGATGAAGAAGGTAAAGAAAGAGAGTTTTGCTTTAAAGAATTTGAAGGAAAAAAGGTAATTCTCTATTTCTATCCTAAAGATAATACCCCAGGGTGCACTCAGGAAGCTTGTGACTTCAGGGATAACCTAAATCTCTTAAAGAAGATGGGCTACATAGTAATAGGCGTTAGTCCTGATAGTGTGAACTCCCACAAAAAATTTAAGAAAAAATATAACCTTAACTTCATACTCCTCAGCGATCCTGATAAGAAAGTTGCAGAAATGTTCGGAGCATACGGAGAAAAGAAGGCTTATGGTAAGACAACTAAGGGGATTATCCGTTCCACTTTCTTAATAGATGAGGAAGGGAGGATAGTGAAGGAATGGCGAAACGTAAAAGCAAAGGGGCATGTAGCCAAAGTAGTAGAGACATTAAAAAACTTAGAAGGAAAGCAATAGAGATAGTCCAACGTTTAGAAAAGGTTTATCCGGATGCTCGCTTGGAACTTGAATACGAAAACCCCTTTCAGCTCCTCGTAGAGGCTATACTTGCCGCGCAAGAAAGTGATAAAGTTATAAATAAAATTAGGCATGAGCTGTTTAAAAAATTCCCTACGCCCCATAGCATAGCTAAAGCAACTCAAGAAGAAATAGAAGAGGTAATAAAGAGCATAAACTTCTACAGGAGAAAAGCGAAACTCCTTAAAGAGTGCTGTGAAAAACTCGTAGAACTTTTCAAAGGTGAAGTTCCCACAACTGTGGAAGAATTAATAAAACTTCCCGGAGTGGGAAGAAAAACAGCAAATATGGTTATAGGAGGAGGATATAACTTACCTGCTATAATCGTTGATAGACATGTCTTTAGAGTAGTACAAAGAATAAGTTTAAGCAAACAGAAAAATCCGGATAAAATGGAGATGGAACTCCGCGAGATAGTTCCCCAGGAATTCTGGACTAAGTTTTCAATGCTATTACTGAATCACGGGAAACGGGTTTGCAAATCGAGGAATCCTAAGTGTGACGAGTGCGTAATCATAGATCTTTGTGAGTATGGGCAGAGTCTTGAAAAGAGAAAAAAGTGATTTTTAGAAAAATTCCCTGTATACGAAAAAACTTGTTAAAGTTAAATCTACAAGACACACTAAATATCAAATCGCATACCACTTTGTATAGATACCCAAATACAAACTAAGTGGAAACCACAGGACAAGTTTCAGCGAAAACTATTCGGATGTATATTGAGAAATGCCAAAACTTCGTTTAATTTTTGAACGAACCTATGCTCAAGAATAAATGTGTCCTCTAGAGTTTCTTTCACTATAAAGTCCTAAGCTATTATAGTCCTATAAGCCTCTTCAAAGGGAAGGTTATTTCTCGAGCTTTCCCATAAGAGTTAAAAGACTTTCTCTAACTATTTCCATAAGGCGGGAAGAGTTGGATTCCTCAAGAACGGATTTTAATTTTTCTAATAATTCGTTTTCCACAGCTCTCCCCCTTGCCGAGTTATAAACCCCCGAGTAGATAATAAGATATCCTCAAGTTCATGTTAAAGTCTATGTTAATAATAACGATTAGGTTCTAAAATCATAAAATTATGAAGATAGTTCACGTTCTTAAAGGAGACCCATTCTCTTGGAAGGCTCATGAGGCTCTGAGGGTATCTATTGCTACGGCAATCAATAACGAGGTTTACTTTGTGTGCATCAGAGACGGAGTTTACGTTTTAACGAAGTGGGAGCCCGAAAAGCTTGGTATAGAGCCCTTTGACAAGTTCTGGGAAACCGCGGATATGATAGACCTGAAAATTATCGCTGAAGAGGAGGCTCTCCACGACAGGGGAATATTCAAGACAGACCTTGCGGTTGAAAATGTTGAAGTAAAGCCTTCCGAAGAGATAAAAGAGTTATTGGAGGAAGCGGACGGTGTCTTTATCTGGTAGTCCTAAGTTCCTCATCGTAGGTGTTGGAGCGATAGGCAGTGCCTACCTGGCTTTTTTATCTAAATCTGGATACCAAGCCGTAGGCTTGGTCAAGAAGAATAAAAAAATAGAAAAGATAAAGGTTGAAGGAATCTGGGGAGAGTTTGAAACTCCTGTAAAGACTGTGGACTCTGCAGAAGAAGTTCCCTTCTCTCCGGATATTACTATCATCTCCGTAAAGTCTTACGACACGGAAAAGGCTTTAGAGGTCGTAGAGCCTGTTGTCGGCAGAAATACCTACCTGATGATTGCTCAGAACGGATACGGGAATTACGAAAAGGCTGTGGCTAAGTTCGGTGAGGGAAAGGTAATCCTTTCCAGGATAATCTTCGGCTCTAAGGTTTTAAAGCCGGGACATATACGGATAACCGTAAGTGCGGACGATGTAGTTATCGGGGACCCCGCGGGTAAAATAGATGAAGAGTTTTTAAGAGGACTTGCGGAAATTTTTACGA
>WFPV01000188.1 GCA_015487405.1 Aquifex sp.
CTATAAAGGTTTTTGTCATATCAGCGTATTCGGGATTTATTTCTATGGTTATTAGCTCCCCCTCTTCGGGAAGTCCCTGAGCCATCATAAGGGCGGAAAAGCCGGTAAATGTCCCTATTTCCAGAACCTTTTTTGCTCCCGAAATCTCAACCAGCATTTTGAGAAAATTCCCCTCCACTCTTCCGGTAAGCATTTGGGGGAGGTCTGTATTCTTATGGGTAAACTCTATGAGCTCCTCAAGGAGTGGATGGAGGGGGGAGGAATGCTCTTCAGCATACTGTTCTATTTCCTCAGGACAGATGAAAGCCATTAGTTAAACACCCTTACTATGTTGTAGTAGGTGTCTCTTTGAGCCGGGATAAAGCCTGCGGACTTTATAGCTTTTACCATATCCTCAACCTTGGGAATTCTAACCTTGAAGTTTGTAGAAGAAATAACGTTTTCCTCTATCATTACTGAGCCAAGGTCGTTAGCTCCAAAGTGTAGTCCAACCATTCCTATCTGCATGGTTTGAGTAACGTGTGAGGACTGGATGTTCTTTATATTGTCCAGGTAAATACGCGATAGGGCGAGAACTTTCAGGTAGTAAGTGGAGGAAGCCTCTTCAACGAAGTCAAGCTCAGTGTTCCCTTTCTTGAAGGTCCAGGGAATGAAGGCAGTAAAGCCTCCCGTTTCGTCCTGAATTCTCCTTACCCTATCAAGGTGCTCTATTATGTGCTCAATGCTCTCAAGGTGTCCGAACATCATCGTTGCGGTGGTGGTCATTCCGAGCTTGTGGGCGGTTCTGTGAACCTCTTCCCACTCCTCAACGGTGCACTTGCCCGGACTGATTTTGTCCCTTATCTCCTGGGAGAGTATCTCCGCTCCACCGCCGGGGACGGACATAAGTCCTGCCTTCTTCAATCTTTTTAGAACCTCCTCTACGCTGAGCTTTTCCTTCTTGGCTATGTAAACGATTTCGGGAGCGGAAAAGCAGTGTATCTGAACCTGAGGGAAATGCTTCCTTATTTCACTTATCATGTTCTCGTAAAACTCCAAGGGAAGGTCGGGATTTATCCCCCCCTGCATGAGGAGCGTAGTTCCTCCCCACTCAACGAGCTCCTTAACCTTAGCGAGTATCTCTTCCATGGGAAGAACGTAGGCGTCCTCGTCAGACTTTCTCCTGTAGAAGGCGCAAAACTTACAACCCGCTATGCAGATGTTGGTGTAGTTAACGTTTCTATCTATAACGAAGGTGACGATGTTATCCGGATGAAGCCTTTTCCTTACGAAGTTTGCGAGATTCCCTAAGGAAACGAAATCCAAGTTTTCCCAAAGGTAAAGGGCTTCTTCGGGGGAGATTCGCTCGCCTTTTAAAACTTTCTCTTTTACACCATCTATAGATAATGTTTTCATTTAGTTACCCTCCGGGTATTATTAAATATTATGCAGATGAAATTTAGAGGTAGAGTGTGGAAGTTCGGTGATAACGTAGATACGGACCAGATAATCCCCGCAAGATACCTAAACACCTCCGACCCTTACGAGCTTGCGAAACACGTTATGGAGGACAGCGAACATCCCAATTTTGCAAAGGAGCATAAAGAGGGAGATATAATCGTTGCGGGAAGGAACTTCGGTTCTGGCTCTTCAAGGGAGCACGCTCCCATCGCTATAAAGTATTCCGGTGTTCCCGTAGTTGTTGCAAAGTCCTTTGCGAGAATCTTTTTCAGGAATGCCATAAATATAGGACTGCCCATAGTTGAGGCTCCCGAAGCTGTTGACGAAATAGAGCACGGGGACGAGATAGAAGTTGACCTTGAGAAGGGAGTAATAAAGAACCTCAGAACCGGTAAGGAGTATCAGGCTACCAAGTTCCCCAAGGAGCTCCAGGACATACTAAAAGCCGGCGGACTCATGGCTTACGCAAAGGAGAAACTCGCCAATAAGTAATGGAGTATAGAAGGCTTGCGGAGTTTTACGAGCAGATTGAGAAGTCCACACGGCGAACCGATATAATAAACGCCCTCGTAAAACTCTTTAAGGAAACTCCAAAGGAGTTAATAGATAAGGTTGTTTACCTATCTATCGGAAAGATAGCTCCCGAGTATACAGGACTTGATTACAACTTCGGAGAGAAACTCGCCATACGGGCTTTAGCCCGTATCCTAAAAATTCCTTCTACGGAGATAGAAAAAAAGGTTAAGCTCCTCGGAGATTTGGGAGAGGCAGGAAGGAAGCTATACGAGGAGCTTGGCTACCAGCCGCAAGGAGTTCTTACGGTAGAAGAGGTTTACAACGGTCTCAAGAAAATTGCAGAAGCGGTAGGCGTAGGTTCTCAAGAAAGAAAGATAAGGATTTTTATGGAACTCCTTAAGAAGGCTACTTCCGTAGAGGTTAAGTATCTCCTTAGAACCATAACCGAAAGGCTCAGGCTCGGTATAGGAGACAACACTATCTTAGAAGCCTTAGCTGTTGCCTTTACGGGTAGCTCCCTCAACAGGGAAGTCATCGAGAGGGCGTATAACCTTACCTCAGACCTCGGATACGTGGCAAAAATCTTGGCAGAGAAGGGACTGGAAGGTGTAAAGCAGGTCAAGATAGAGGTCGGAAGACCCGTAAGGCCTATGCTCGCCGAGAGGATGGGAAGCCCTGTTTTAATTTTGAGAAAGCTCGGGGGAAGGTGCGGGGCGGAGTATAAGTTTGACGGCGAGCGTGTTCAGGCTCACCGAAAAGGAGACCAGTTCTGGCTCTTTTCCCGCAGGCTTGAAAACATCACTCATCAGTATCCTGACCTGATAGAGTTCTTAAAGGAGGCTATTCCCCACGACTTTATTGTGGAGCTGGAAGCTGTAGTTATAGACCCCGCCAGCGGAGAGCTGAGACCCTTCCAGGAGCTCATGCACAGGAAGGTAAAGTATGTGACCCGTTACCACCTTGAAAAGTATCCCGTTGCAGGATTTCTCTTTGACATAATCTATCTTGACGGTGAGGACTTAACGCTGAAGCCCTACCCCGAAAGACGGAAAATCCTTGAGGAGGTGGTGAAAAGAACCGATAGGATAGACCTCGTTCCGAGGAAAGTAGTGGACAATCCTGAGGATTTGGAAAACTTCTTCTATCAGGCTATAGAAGAAGGTTGTGAGGGCTTAGTTTGTAAATCCTTAGCTCCTAACTCTATATATCAGGCGGGAAAGAGGGGCTTTCTCTGGATTAAGTATAAGAGGGATTACAAGTCGGTCCTTGCAGACACCTTAGACCTCGTCGTGGTGGGAGGATTCCTAGGAAAAGGTCAAAGGTCGGGAACCTTCGGTTCTCTATTGATGGCTTGTTACGACCCTGAGAGCGATACCTTTAAAACCGTCTGTAAAGTGGGGACGGGCTTTACGGAAGATGACTTTAAAAAGCTTGAGGAAATACTAAACCCGAGAAAGCTGGACCACAGACATCCGAGAGTGAACTCCATCTTAGAGGCGGACATGTGGTTTGAGCCATACCTGGTTTTAGAAATTACGGGAGCAGAACTAACACTGAGCCCCGTTCACACCTGCGGTTGGGGAAAGGTGGCACAGAACAGGGGACTCGGTCTGAGGTTCCCGAGGTTCACCGGAAGGTATAGGTTTGATAAAAGACCGGAGGATGCGACTACCGAGCAGGAAATTATAGAGATGTATCGCATGCAGAGAAAAGTTAGAGTAAGTTCTTAGTTAATAAGCAGGGGAACTACGAAGAAACTTAAAGGAATACCAAAGGTTATTGCAGAAAAAGCAAGTCTAAAGTCAAGGTTATACTTGAGAGCCAGAACACCTGCAAAAACCATAGGTGGCATAGAACTCTCCAGGAGAACCACCTTGTAAGGAAGACCTTCAAGAGAAAAAATCTTGAGGATAGAAAGAATACATAGAGGAACGATGAGCATCTTAATAGCAAGAGCAGCAGTTAGAGGTTTTAGTGAAGAGAGATCTTTAGTTAGCTCGAAACGCAACCCTAAAGCGAAGAGAATTACGGGAATTAGCGAAGCGGAAGAAACTTCCAGAAAGTGTTCGATATATCCCGGAAATGAAAAGTCCCTCAACAGAAAAGATAAGCACAACGCTATAAAAGGAGGAAAAGTTATCAAGCTTCTAAAGCTGAATTTGCCAATTGTTATAAAGAGACCTACGGTTATAACGAGAATAAAAGAGCCCAGCTGGTCGAAAATTATAGCGTATGTGAGCCCTTTTTCTCCGAACAGTGCGTAGGAAAAGGGGTATCCCATAAAAGCTGTGTTTCCAAAGCTCGAAATTAATAAAAAGGCTTTGAAAGTTTTATCAGGTAAAGATAAATATTTTCCAACTAAGAAAGAGAACGTTAGACCCAGTAATATAGAAATCCATGCAAATATAGGAATTAAAATCAAGTCTTTTTCGAATTCGAGACGCGAAAAATTCTTAATTATAGTTAACGGAAGAGCAAAATATATAACGTAATTTACGAAAATATAGGAATCTTCTGAACTAAAAACCCTCAGTTTTTTTAGTAAATACGCAGAACTTATTATAAAGAGAACGAAAACTAAACTTTCATATACATCCATCCAGCTTACTTAGAAAGGGCTGCCCGGGCGGGCAGCCAAAAAGC
>WFPV01000189.1 GCA_015487405.1 Aquifex sp.
GAGAGACTCTCCCGCTTAAAGACCATGCTCGTCTCCATGGGAGACAAGTTCAGAGTTCTACTTCAGAGAAAGGTGTCTTAGGAGGTATGCCAGTAAGAACAGGATGATAGATATTCCCACTATAGCACCACTTGGAGGAAGGTCATAGTAAAAAGCTACAACTATTCCGCCGACTACCGAGATAAGGGAAACCACCGCAGACCAAATTAGGGACATTAAGAAAGAAGAACCAAGAAGCAGTCCCGTCATTGCGGGAATAACCACCAAGGAAGAGGCGAGAATTATTCCCACAGCCTTTATGCTCGCGACTATAACGAGAGCCGTAAGGGAAGAAAAGGAGTAGTTCATAAGTTTTACGTTCACTCCCTTTACCTTTGCGAGCTCTTCCGAGAAAGTGAGAATCATAAGTTTTTTGTAGAAAAAGAACAAGTAAAAGATAACTATTAAAAAGACGCCGAAGGCGTATGTAAGTTCTCTTTTAGAAACTACGAGGATATTTCCAAAGAGGTAAGAAAAGAGGTTTTCCCCGAATCCCTTAACTATGCCGAGAATCAGGACGGCGAGGGCTATACCACTTGAGAAGATTATCGCAATTGCCGTGTCTCCGGGAACTTTCTTTCCCTTGGTTAGAAACTGAACGAGGTTTGCAACCGCAACCGTAAATATTGCGGTAAAGAGGTAGGGCTCAACTCCGAACAGGAAACTGAGGGCTATCCCGCCAAAGGCGGCGTGGGAAAGTCCCGCTCCCAAGAAGGCGAGCCTTTTTAGGATTAGGTAAACGCCGATAAGTGCGGAGGAAACCCCTATTAAAATTCCCGCAAGTATACCCCTCTGGATAAAGTCATAACTTAAGAGTTCCATCAAACAAACCCCTCAATCCGAACACTTCCTCTATGTATTCAACGGCTCCCTCCGGAGGTCCGAAGTAGCAAACACTCCTGTTCAGACATAAAATCTTATCGCAGTGCTTCAACAGTATACCGAGGTCGTGAGAAACCATCAGAATTGTTTTTTTATGGTTCGTTCTTAAATCCAGCAGGATGTTTATGAGATGATTCACTGCGTGAACGTCCAATCCAACTGTGGGTTCGTCAAGGAGGATGAGCTCCGGATTTGAAGAGAGCGCTAAAGCCAATAGCACCCTCTGCTGCTGTCCTCCCGAGAGCTTGTTGAATTGCTTTTCAAGAATGGGCTCTATCTTCAGGTATTCCACTAAGTAGGAAAACTCCTTCTTATCGGTTATCACGCTACTCAGGAGCTCCTTCACCTTAGCGGGGAAGGTGTGCTCCACGCTGAGCCTTTGGGGAACGTAGCCCACTTTTTTCCAGTCCTTGAATCTTTGAATTTCCTGACCGAAGAGGTAAATCCTTCCCCTCTGGGGCTTGTAAAAGCCGAGAAGTAGCTTCATTAAGGTGCTCTTTCCCGCTCCGTTTGGTCCTACTATTCCTATAAACTCCCCTTCTTCAACGGAAAAACTTATATCTTCCAAGACCCAGTTTTTTCCGTCGTAAGAAAAGTATAGGTTTTCTACCTCTACTATTGGCATCTTAGAGCTTTCCTCAATGTCTTCAGATTTTTGTACATAATCTTAAAGTAATTATCCCCCTCTTCCTCAGGGATTATCTTGACGTTTATCTCGTAAACCTCTACTCCGTATTCATCCTCAAGGATCTGAGCAACCTTAGAAAATACCCCCTTGGGAACTAAGATAACCTTCAGGTCTCCCTTCTTTATTTCTTTTACTATCCTTGCGAGCTCCTTGGGGGAGATGTCTCCGTGTCCGTGTTCTTCCCTTATAACTACCTGCTCAAGTCCGTAATCTTTCGCCAGATACCCAAATGCGGGATGAACCGCTCCGAAACGTTTTATCTGACAGCTGGAGAGGGTGCGTTCGTACTTTTCGTGAAGCCTCGTAAGTTTCTTGTTTATATTTTCGTAGTTCTCTTTAAAATTCTCTTCTCCGTATAGAGAACTAAAAGCGTTATAAACGTTCTTTGCAACCTTCAGCATCCGTGCCGGAGAAAGCCAGAAGTGGGGGTCTTTGCCGAGTTCTTTATGGCCGTAAGATAAAAGTTCTATACCCTCAGAGAGTTTGAAGACTTTTGCCTCGGTTATTTTCTGGATTTTTTCTTCCCACTCCCCGAGGGGAACCCCGCTGACAAAGAGAACCTTCGCAAGATGAAGCTTTATAATATCCCGGGGACCAAGCTCATAAAGGTGATAATCCGCTCTTGGGGGGACTAGACTTTCAACTTTAAAACTTTCACCCGCTACTCCTTCAACAATGTCGTAAAAAGGGTAGACTGAAACGAGAACTAAATCCCTACCGAAGGTAATTAAACTTATAGAAAGAAAATAAAAAAGAAACAAAAGAAACTTTTTCATGTCTTTAGCCTCTCAACGATTAGTTTCGTCATCTGAAGCATAGTGATTGGGTCTGTGGCGGTTATTAGGTTGCCGTCAACCTCTACGGGGTTTCCGGTGTAGTTAGCTCCGGCATTTACAAGGTCGTCCTTTATCGCAAAAAATCCTGTGACTTTTTTACCTTTGACTACTTTCGCAGAAATTAGAACCCAAGGTCCGTGGCAGACTGCACAGACGAGTTTCCCTTTATCGTAGTGTTTTTTAACTATATGAAGAACTTCGGGATACCTTCTCAGTCTATCGGGAGCGTATCCACCGGGTATGAATACACAGTCAAACTCTTCGTGGTAAACGTCCTTTACTGCCTTATCGGGTTTAAAGGTCATTCCCTTCTTGCCTTTGTATTCTTTTACCTTTGGAGCAGCAGAAATAACGTCAAAGCCTTCTTCTTTGAACCTGAGGTATGGATATATAAACTCAACGTCTTCAACAAGTTCTTCCAGGAAAATTAATATCTTTTTCATAAGTTTATATTTTAAAGACCCTGCGGGTGGCTTGTAGCAGAGAACGTAGAAAGAGCGAAAATTAGAGAAAGCTCTTCCAAAGCTTTTTAACATTTTGAGGTGCTCCGGTGATAGTTTTAAGTAGAATCTTAAGAATATGTTAGAAAAGTAAATCCATCCAGGAAATTAGTAAGTTTTTCCAGGCTAAAATTTGCCTTGCCTTTTATAAACAAGGATAAAAATAACTTCTTTTAGAAAACTCAACATATTTTTAGCTTTCTCTTCTCTTTCCAATTCCTTGATCCTGCCTTTTAGCCTTTCATAGGAAACATTCAGCTCAATGACCTCTTTAATTTCCTCGGGAATCTTTATAATAATCTCTTCCTGTCTCTTATA
>WFPV01000190.1 GCA_015487405.1 Aquifex sp.
CTCTCCTTCCTTTAAGATTAGTTCCTTTTCCTTTAAGAACTCTTTAACTCTGTATCCGAAACCGACCACGTGGGTATAGAACACCTCAGCGTTTTTAAAGAAGTTCTCCGCAATCCTTTCTAAGCCCTCTTCCTCCTCGTAAGAGAACTCTCCTAAAACTCCCTCTATGAGGAAATTGGTAAACAGTTCCTTCCCAAAGACTTTTTTAATTAGATTGTCCAAGCTCGCGTTCCTGTAAGGCTTTAAAACCTTGTAAGCTAAAAAGAGAATTCTGCTTTCAATTAAGGAAAGTCCTTTCCCGAGCTCTATAAATTTGGAAAATCCGAACTCAACTTCCTCCTTATTTTCGGGAATAATTAGCGAAAACTCTCCGAACTCTTCTGAAGTGAAATTAATTTCCCTCCCTTTTGGGCTTTCCGCTGAGATAACGAAGTCCCCCTCCGGTGTAACTACAAGGGGAACTTCTTTTTCCTTTAATTTGATAGAAATTTCCATAATAAATATTAATATGAACCAGAGGGTTCTCGTAGGTTTTATAGGAACAGGAAAAAAAGCGAAAGATGAGGGAGCGGACACTTATGAAAAAACGACTTACCGATTCCCCGACGGAACCGAATTTAAAACCTCTCTCATAACTTCCATCCTGATAAGGAAGTTAAATCCCGATAAAGTTGTTTTGATAGGGACGAATAAAAGTATTTGGTGTGAACTTGCCCAAATACAGCCCCAAACACTGGAAGGCAGTCCCCTCTACGAGAAGATATTTAACGAATGCTTCTACGAAGGTAACACGAAGAAAGAAACCCTAAAAGAGTGGGAAGAGTTCCTGACAAAATCCTTAGGAAAAGAGTTTTCTTTGAACATAGTTACCGAGTCCGCCAAGGAGGAAATCGTAGAAGTTCTCTGGAGAGAAGTTCAAGGAAGTTACGAGGAGCTCTATTTGGACATAACTCACGCCTTTAGACATTTTCCTCTAATTGCGAGTTTCTTTCTTCCTTCTCTTTATTATCTAAAAAGGTTTAAAAACCTTTACATAATTTACGGAATGCTCGGAACGGAAGTATCGGACGTAATCTTTTTAGATGTTGTAAATAAGCTCGTAAAGCTGAACGAAGCCATAGCCCTGTCGGAACATTCGGGAAATTTCGCAAACTTCGGAGAGATATTTCCTGAATTAAAGGAGGAGTTTTTGGACCTATACTTGAAAGTTGAGACAAACAGAAGAATAGGGAATTCGCGCTGGAGAAAGCTCAGCCAGTCCCTCGAGGGTATAAGTGGTAGCGCAATAAAGGAGGTTTCGAGGGCTTACCTGTCCGACAAGGTTATAAAAGAGCTTACGGAGGAAAACCTTCCCCTAAGAATGGCAAAGAGAGCCATATTCTTCGCAGATAGGTTCCAATTCCTAAAAGCCTACACCCTCATTTTTGAAGCCCTGATAAACACCCAACCTTCCACCTTAGAGTACAACGAGAGAAAACAACGCCTTGAGAGCAGTTTAAACTCTGAGGACATAACCCTTTACCACACCATAAGGCGAATAAGGAACGCGATAGCCCACGGGGATGAGAATGTACCGCAGGAAATAAAGGAAATCTTAAACAGTCCTGAAAAATTAAAGGAGTGGGTAAAAAAGGGTTACGAGCTCGTTAAAAAATTAACTACTTCCTGAACGGATAAAATAACTCCTATGCGAGTTGTTAGCGGAATGAGACCTACCGGAAAACTCCACCTCGGACACTACTTCGGTGTCATTAGAAACTGGGTAAAGCTCCAGGAAGAACATGAATGTTTCTTCTTTATTGCGGACTGGCACGCTTTGACCACAGCTTATAAGAACACCAAGGAGCTCAGGCAGAACATCAGGGAAGTTATGATAGATTGGGTAGCCCTCGGGCTTGACCCAGACAAGAGTGTTCTCTTCATCCAGTCAAAGGTAAAGGAGCACGCGGAGCTATGCCTGCTTTTAGGAATGCTCACCCCCAAAAGCTGGCTTGAGCTAAATCCTACCTACAAGGACCTGAAGTACAACCTCCTCAGGCTCGTGGACCTTGAAAGGGAGTTTAAAGAGAAGCTCAAGGAAACCGTTGAAAACCTCCTTAAGAGTTTACCCTTCCAAATAACAAAGGAAGACAAATTCAAAGAGCACCTCCTTGAGAATCTCACCCAGACTATGATAGAGGCACTCTTTGAAGGGGAGATAGAGCCAGAAATCCTAAAGAGACTAAACGTATCCAAGAAGGACTTTTACGAAACCGATACCTTCGGATTTTTGGGCTATCCCGTTCTCCAGACAGCGGACATCCTCATCTACAAAGGTGAAGCGGTCCCCGTAGGTGAAGACCAGCTCCCCCACATAGAGCTATCACGGGAAATTGCAAGAAGATTCAACAGACTCTACGGGAAAATCTTTCCAGAGCCCAAAGCACTCCTTACCGAGACCCCCAAAATTCCCGGAACAGACGGAAGGAAGATGTCAAAGTCCTACGGCAACGCCGTATTTTTCACAGATACAAAAGAAGAAGTAGAGAAAAAAGTTATGAAGATGTTCACGGACCCCCAAAAAATTCGCAAGAACGACCCAGGAAGACCTGAGATATGCCCCGTTTTCGCATGGCACAAACTCTTCACAAAAGACGAAGAACTCGTGAGCCAGATAGAACAGGACTGCAGAAGCGGAAAGCTCGGTTGTGTAGAGTGTAAGAGGATACTCCTCAAACACTTAGAAGAGTTCTTAGAACCCATAAGGGAAAGGAGGAAAGAGCTGGAGAAGAACATAGAAGAGCTAGAGGAAAAGTTCTTAAGAAACTCCGAAAAAGCGCGGGAAATTGCTTCCGCAACTATGGAAGAAGTCAGGAAGGCTATGAACCTCCCCTGATGGAAGTCCTGCTTTTATTTCCTATACTACTTTTCATCCCCTACATACTCTTTTCCCTCTATCCAGCTCGCGTAGAAAGAATCTCCAAAAATTTTAAGGATTTAAACCTATTACCGCCTTCGGCGGTGTTCTTATACTCCTACCAGTTCCACATTCACACTCAGTTTTCCTACGACAGCCTCGGAAAGCCCGAAGACGTTCTGAAGGCTCGCGATGATGCAGGAATAGATTACGTAATCATCACAGACCACGATGTAAACCACTTCAAGCACTTTGCAGATGAAAGAACGCTCGTGGGAGTAGAACGAAAAATTAACGACGATAGAGGAAGATTACTTGGGGATGTCATAGAGCTCGGAGAGCTTAAGGTTATCTCACACCACTTCAGGAAGTATCGGTGGAAGCTTCCGAGGGAAAAAGACTACCTTTTTGAGCTGATAAATCTGAAGGATGCCCTCGTACACAAAAAAGGAAAACTCTTCTATCATTTACTTTTTGCTCCGTTTTTTTATCCGGTAGCGAAGGATTACTACCTTAAAAGCTTTACAAAGGTTATAAAGCCCGAAGAGTTTGCAGAAAAGTATCTAAAAGAAGGGTGGGAGAATAAGGTTGTCTGCGGGCTTGACCACCACGTTAAGGTTTACATAAGGGAAGTCGGGATAAGGTTTCTCTTTCCTTCCTACAGGTTTTCCTTTTCCCTAATGAGAGGTTTTATCCTATCGAGAAGGAAGGTAAATACGAAGGAAGAGTTCCTACAGGCTTTCAAGGAGTTTCCCCACGTAACCTCCTTTTCCGAAAAACCTACGATTTTCTGGAAAGAAGGAAACACGCTCTTTTATTACGCACCTTATAACAAGGTTCTAACGCTTCTTCTTAGAAAGGGAGAAAAGAGAGTGTTCCTCGGCTCAAACGGAAAGGTAGAGCTAAGAAAGGGAAACTACATACTGGTTGGATACACTTACCTGTTCAGGCTTGGAAACATCTTTTTTGGAGTAAAGCCTCTCTTTCTCTCGGATATTATTAAAATCTGAAGAGCCTTATGTGGAAAATTTTGGTTGTCCTTTTACTCTTATACTCCTGCACGCCCAAGTTTAAGGAGGTAGTGTATAAACGCAGTAAAGATAATGTGGTTGTCATCCAAGAGGGAAACTTTTACCCCGACCTGGACGAAGAGAGTGAAAAGTATGTTTACATAGTTTCCCGCAGTCTTCACATTCCCGTTCCGAACAGGTGGGAAATAAGGAAGTCACTTGCCCTTTACCTTAAAAACAAAAGTAGAATAGAGAGAATCCTCTCACGCATGAGTATATACGAGCCCATCATAGTCCCGATTCTGAAAAAATACGGACTCCCTGAGGAGCTGAAGTTTCTCCCCGTAATAGAGAGCGCTTACAATCCCTCCGCAGTTTCAAGGGCGGGAGCAGGGGGACTGTGGCAGTTCATGTCCAGCACAGCCAAGCGTTACGGACTCAAGATAAATTCCGAGATTGACGAGCGTTTTGACATTATAAAATCCACAGACGCGGCGGCAAGACTTTTGAGGGATTTATACAAGAGGTTCGGAAGCTGGGAGCTCGCCTTGGCGGCTTACCACTGCGGTGAGGGATGCGTCCTTAGAGCGAAGGGGGATTTCTGGAATAACAAAAATAAGCTTCCCCCGGAAACGCGCAGTTACGTTCCCTCCTTTTTCGCGGTTCTCATTCTAAACAGGTATCCCTACAAGTATGGTTTATATGTAAGAGAGAATGCAAAGCCTGTGAAGTTTGTTCGTATAAGGGAAAGGACTGAGGTAAAGAAAGTCCTAAGATATTTAAACCTTTCCCTTGAAGAGTTTAAGAGGTTAAATCCCCACATTAAAGGTAGCATTATCCCAGCGGGAAGCTATGTTTACTTCAGATGAAGTGTTTTATCCTCGCAGGAGGAAAGAGCAGAAGATTTGGGGAAGATAAATTACTCTACGAGTTTAAGGGAAAGAAAGTTATAGAAAGAGTTGTGGAAACCGCCAAAAAGGTGTGTGACGAAGTCTTCATCGTAGCGAAAAATCCTAAGAAGTTTGAGTTTTTAGATATTCCCGTAATAATTGATGTATCTCCCATTCAGGCGTCTATGGTTGGTTTGTATACAGCCCTCTCTTACACAAAAGAACCCGCTCTAATACTCTCGGGAGACCTGCCCCTAATCACGCCGGAAGTTTTAAAAAGGTTAACCGATGAATACGAAGAGCCTATAACTCTCGCAAAAACTCCAGACAAAGTTCACACCCTTGTAGGTATTTATTCACCGAAGGTATTAAAAACTATTGAAGAATTTCTAAAAAGGGAAAATTACAAGCTCTACGAGCTTGTGAATAAGGTAGGTTTCAAAGCGGTGGAGTTTGAAGGAAAGGAAGCTGTAAGCCTACTGAATCTAAACACAAAGGAAGATTTAAAAATCCTTGAAGGATTGGAGGTAAATTAAATTTTAGACATGCGAGAGTTCGTAGATAAAGAGCGGGAAGCGGCAAAAAAGCTACCGCAGGTAATAAAGACTTACAAATTTAACATTCCTAAGCTCATAAAGGCTTTAAAGGAACTGATAAAGGAGGACCCTTACTACCTTGAGACCTACATATTCCTTGCGGAGATTATGGAGAACGAGGGAAACATCAAAGAGGCTGAGCGTTTACTCCTTGAGGCTTACGAAAAAGCTATGGAGCTCATAAAGGACGAAAAGGGAAATCTGCCTGATAGACTTGAATGGAAACATCCTACCAACAGGCACATTATTAAAGCTCTTATAGAAGCCGGTATTATGCTCTGGGAGGTCGGGGAGCTTGATAGGGCTTTGGAAATTCTTAAAACCGCATACAAGTTGAATCCCTCAGACGAGCCGGGAGTCAGGTATTACATACTCGGAATTCTTGAAAATATGGACTTTGAGGAGTTTGAGAGTATCTTCACAAAGGAAGGGGAATACGATAAGAAGTCCTTAGAGAACTGGTTTAACAGACATAGAGAGAAGTTCGAAAGCTTCATTCGGGCTTGATTTCTTTCCTGAGTTTTTCAAGAGCACTGCTTTTTAGCTGGGCTACACGCGAGATGGAGCAGTTTAAGACCTTCGCCACTTCCCTCATGGGAAGCTCTTCGTAAAAGATTAGCTGAATTACGAGCTTTTCCCTGTCGGGGAGCTTCCTTATAGCTTCCTTTAGTTTCTCCTCAAATTCCTTGCGGATGATAGCATCTTCTACGTTATCATTTTTAGATTTCAAAATTTCCTCGTAATCTCTAAGGTTTTCTTTGAACACCTCTTCCAAAGAAAGTATGTGAGAAAAGGAAATCTTGTGAAGTAAGTTTAAGAGCTCCTCGCGGGATAGGTTCATCTCTTTTGCTATCTCCTCATCAGTGGGCTCTCTTCCAAGCTTTTCCTTTAATCTCTCTACAACTTCCTTTAGTTGTCTTTCCTTTTCTCTTACGCTCCTGCTTCCGAAGTCCAAGCTCCTCAGGTAGTCGTAAATTGCTCCCTTTATGCGGAGCTTTATGTAGCTCTCCGCCCTTTTGGTGTTTACTTCCTTTAGGTTGTCTATCGCCTTTATTAGCCCTACTATTCCGTAGCCTATCAGGTCTCTTATGTCAACGCTGTCCGGGAGGTTCTTCTTTAGATTGAAGGCTATACCTTTAACGAGAGGGAGATACTTTAAGATAAGTTCTTCCCTCTCCTTCTCGGATAGTTTTCCGTAAGGATTTTTCATATCCCTATCTTTTTCAGTATTTTACTCCAGAAGCTCTCGGTTTCCCTTTTGGACGGCTCTATTTTCTGGATAGCTTTCTTTAGTTCGTTTTTGAAACCTCTGTCTACGGGATTTTGATTAATAACGTTCCTTATGAGGTTTTTTCTGAACTTTAAAAATCCCAAGTAGTTTACGGAGGCTTCCGTATACTTTGCGGCAAGTAGCTTGACACTCTCGTAAACAGCCAAGGCTTCTCCCTCGTTATCCGCTTTATTTATTAAAAGGTGAAAGCTATTTACTCCCTCCTCCTTGTTTAGAACCTTTATAAGAGCGTAGGCGTCAGCTATGGCTGTGGGCTCAGGCGTGGTCACTATTATGGGAACGTCAACGGCGGAGAGGAGAGTAATCGTAGTCCTGTGAAGACCGGGAGGCGTATCAACTATAACGTAATCGTAGTTTTCCTCTGCAAACTCGTGAAGTGCGTGAATGATAGAGACAAGTCTTTGCTTTGGGAGGTCCGCAAGCTCGTGAAATCCGGAGCCCCCGGAGATGAAGAAAAGTCTTTCTTTGACCTTTACTGGGAGTTCCTTTATGGTGGTTAAGCCCCTTATAAGGTCGGAGAGGTCCTTAAGCGGTGCTATTCCATACATAAGGTGAATGTTGCTCAAGCCCAAATCTCCGTCAAAGATTAAAACTCTGTAGCCCTGTTCCGCGAGAATCTCCCCCGCATTTATGCTTATTATGGTTTTGCCAACACCACCTTTGCCGCTACCTATCCCTATGTAGCGGACGGAGCTGCCCTTTAGCTTGTGCTCCATTAAGTCAATCTGAGTATCCGACCTCATTCTCCTCTTCCAGTATAAGGCGGGTTAAAAAGTCGTAGTTCGCCATAACGATGTTCTCCGGAAGGCTTTGGCCGGTAGTGAAGCAAAGGATAGGGAGCTGAGTTCTGTAAGCTACGTTTATCATACTCCCCCAAAAC
>WFPV01000191.1 GCA_015487405.1 Aquifex sp.
CTGCCTGATTGGAGTTAGAACTATCTACTATGGAATTTGAAGGGTTTTACTACACGGATAAAAGACCAAAAGATGAGGAAAAGGCAGAATGCAACTATGGTGATATGAAAGGCAAGAGGGTAGGCTAACTACACACGTGGAGGGTATAACTCAAATCACCCACTTCTTATCCGAAAAGTCTATAATATACCTAAACGGTATATGACCGGTGGATAGGAGGACATGTAGAAATGGCTTATATATGGGAGAAGGAAAGGATAACGATAAAGCTGAAGGGTTTTGAGACTGAAAAGGATTTTTTACCCCTTGATGTTATAGATCTGCCCGTTGAACTTGTTTCCGATGACGGTGAAATTTATATGCTATGGATAACAGATGACAAAGAAGGCGAGTGGTGGTATGTTGTAGAAACTTCCAGAGATATTGTTGTTGAATATATTGAGGGTAAAATATCCGTTCGTGATATTTTTGATAAAGGACATGTCTATGTAGCTTTCAGATATTATGAAAGCTACGACAAAATACAAAACTTGACTCCTCTTAAGGATAAAATAGCAGAGGGATTCATAAAAGAAGATGAACTACCAACATATAATGCTAAATTTGAAGCCGACGCAGAAACTATTGAGGAAATAAAATCCCTCATATTTAAGCAGATTAATATTGAGGAGATAAAATCTGATATAGAGCTACCAAGTGCAATTTATTCTGATGCTCCCGAAGTAGAAGTCTCTATAGCAGCATGAAAAAACAATCATCATGGAAAACGAAACTAAAAGCACTATTAGACAGTATAGATAAGCAATTTATAACTTTGAATAAAGTTGAATTCTCAAAATCTTCTCAAATAACGGAAGCATATCCTAAGGAAATAAAAGCTAAGCACAAACTGGAAATAGGTATTTCCACTGGCAAAGCCAAAAATGAAAACCATGAAATGCCTTTAATTACCATTACTTATAGGCACTCGGAGGAGCTTTATATTGAGGGTGAAGAAGAAGCCATATTAACGGTAAAAATTGAGTACAATTTGAATATACTGCTTAAAGAAACTAAAAAGTCGGTAGAGATACTAAATAACAAAGAGGTTATAGAAAAATACGCAGAAGGAACTGGGCTACTTACCGTGTATCCGTACATAAGACACATGGCAGATATATTACATAGGGAAGCGAGAATATACATACCACCCTATCCACCTGTAAAGGTAAAGCAACCAAGATGAAGAATGTGCAAGCAAAGAAAATACCACTACATGAAGCTCATAAGCAGTGCAGAGGAAGACATAAAAATAGAAATAGAGAAGATAAAAGAGGTCTGTCCAGAAAAGCTTTTGGCAAATGTACCCAAGATCACAAATGAGCAAAAGGTCTATAGATTTGTAAGAATTGGATCCGAGGAAAAAGATAGATATCCATACTTCATAGGCAATCCGAGGCTTTTTAGACAAAGGATAAAAAACAAGAGGACGGCTTGCGTGATGTGCGGATTATCCGTTTTTCTGTCTAAGGAAGATACGGAATATATTATACAGGAAAAATTCCCAAAGGGTGAATTTCTCATTTTAGAAGGCTACTTTAAAACCGACAAGGGAAATTTGTACCGAACGGGGAAAGATAGGAGAAGGCATTGTACATTTTTCCCTTGTGAAGATTTTGAACATGACAAATTTTTTACACCTATAAGCTATTTACCTACTGGCATTTAGCAATAATATTTGCTTGACAAACCCTTTTCTTCACCATACCCTATACATTATGTAATACCTCAGGAGAAAATAAGATGCAGACAGCAAATATTACCCGCAAAGGACAGCTTACCATACCGTCTGAGTTCAGGAAGAAGTTCGGCGGTGTTCTATGTAGATATGCTATAAAAGGCAAATTATAGAAGAAGTTTTTATGGAAGGAGAAAGAGGTTATTAAAGATGCCTTCACAGAAAAACATACTGCTGCCTACAGTTCAACAAAGTTCCGCTACCGAACTGCCCTATCCCGATGAATATTTTGATGCTGTGTTCACGGATCCGCCTTACTATGACAACGTCCCATACTCCTATCTATCTGACTTTTTCTATGTGTGGCTGAAACGTTCCCTCGGTGATATTTTTCCAGACCTGTTTGCCTCATATCTGACTCCAAAAGGTAAGGAGATAGTTGCCTACTCCCATGACAAGGGCGGTCTTGAAGAGGGTAAGAGATACTTTGAAGAAATGCTAAAGAAGTCCTTTACGGAAATAGCGAGGGTACTGAAACCCAACGGAATAGCTGTTATCGTTTACACCCACAAATCCACTTCGGGATGGGAAACACTCATAAACTCATTACTTGAAGCGGGATTGGTACCAACTGCATCCTGGCCCATTCACACGGAAATGAAATCAAGGCTGAGAGCCAAAGAATCCGCAGCACTTGCATCTTCCATATATTTTGTTTGCAGAAAGCTGAAAAGGGAAAAAACCGGGTGGTTCAGTGAAGTTAAAGAGGAAATTAAAAAATATCTCCAAGAAAGACTTGAACATCTGTGGAACGAGGGTATAAGCGGTGCTGACTTCTTTATATCAGCTATAGGCTCTGCTATTGTGGTGTTCGGAAAATACAAAGAGATAAAAGACTTCCAGGGCAACATAATAACGACAGAAAAACTCCTTGATTACATAAGGGAAGTAGTTACCGATTATGCGGTTCACCAGATACTCCACAACGGAATTGCGGAGGAGCTTTCCCCTCTCACAAGGTTCTATCTTCTCTGGAGATGGTCCTACGGGGAAGCAAGGGTTCACTTTGACGATGCACGGAAGCTCGCTCAGAGCACAGGCGTTGATATAGAAAGTGAAATGGGGAAAGGATTCATAAAGAAAGAGCAGGAGTATGTGAGGGTTCTCGGACCCCAGGATAGGAAATTGGAGAATATTAAAGATTCCCAAGAGCTTATAGATATTCTTCATAAAACACTTCTTCTTTGGAAGATGGGGCTCAAAGGCGAAATGAAGAAGCTCCTTGCAAATAGCGGTTGGGGGACAAAGGAATCCTTTTACAGAACCGCTCAGGCTATCTCGGAAACCTTGCCCCAAGAGAGTCAGGAGAAAAAACTTCTTGACGGTTTTCTGAGCGGAAAGGATAGGATAATATCTGAGGTAAGGAATTCTGGACGGGGGGGATTGTTCTGATGAGGGCTTTTCAACAGGTGGCTGTTCCTCACGAAGATGTAGTCGCAGGAAGGCTCACGATGGATGTATTCGCCGCAGATCTGTGGCAGGTTGTAAAGGGAACAGCTCCAGAAGATTACAAAGACCCGGGGATCTTCTTTAGAAAAACTTATTTAACGAGAGGACTTCAGAATATTCTTGATATAGCCAAAAAGAGGCTGGAAGGCTCAACCGGTGATTCGGTCATTCAGCTCCAGACACCCTTCGGTGGCGGTAAAACACACACCCTTATAGCTCTCTACCACAAAGCCAGGGAGTGGGGAGTTAAAGTAGCAGTCTTTGAAGGAACCACCTTTGACCCGAAAGAAGTAAAACCATGGGAAGAGATAGAAAAACAGCTGACAGGAAAGGTTCAACTCACCAGAGGAGACACAGCACCGGGTAAAGAAAAACTCATAAAATTGATCTCTGAAAACTCTCCTGTCCTTATACTTATGGATGAAGTCCTTGAGTATGTTACAAAAGCCGCAGGCGTAAAGGTAGGAGATACAAATCTCGCATCACAAACCCTTGCCTTTGTTCAGGAACTTACCGGAGCTGTTTCCACAGTCGGAAACTCCTTGCTTGTTATAACACTCCCCTCTTCCGTACTGGAACACTACGATGAAAATGCGGAAAGGTTCTTTCAACAGCTGCAGAAGGTTACAGGGAGAACGGAAAGGATATACACACCGGTTGAAGAAGATGAGATAGAACTGGTTATAAGGAGAAGACTTTTTCAGAGTATAAAGGAAGATGAGGCAAAGGCTACAGTTGATGAGTTCGTAGATACAGCTGTGCGAGAGGGATTGCTCAAAGCTGATGAAAAGTCCGCATACAGGGAGAGGTTTTTAAAAAGCTATCCTTTCAAGCCTGAAGTAATAGATGTCCTTTACAAAAGGTGGGGTTCTTTCCCTACCTTCCAGAGAACAAGAGGGGTTCTCAGGCTTCTGTCCTTGGTTGTTCATGATTTGTTGGATAAAGAAGTACCTTTCATAAGGGTATCGGACTTCAATCTGGAGAAAGAGGAAATAAAGAGGGAACTCATTAAACACATAGGGGCTGAGTGGGACAGTGTAATTGCTCAGGACATCACATCCACCGAATCCGGATCAAAGGCAGTTGACACAAGCATAGGGGCGTCCTATTTACCCTACAAACTCGGCACTGCAGTCAGCACCGCCATATTCATGTATTCCTTTTCAGGGAGGGGAGAAAGGGGAGCGTCCTTAAGGGAAATAAAACTCTCAACCTTCATACCGGGTGTCCCTGCAAGTATTATTGATACCGCAGTTAATCAATTAAGGGAAAGGCTCTTCTACC
>WFPV01000192.1 GCA_015487405.1 Aquifex sp.
CCTTCGGTAGCTACCACTACGGGCAGGTAGACGTCAACCTTTTCGGAAATCACGAATCCCGCAAGGGTGAAATCAAAAACGTCCTGTTGATTTTCCGCGTGCAGAACTACCAGTCCAGAGTTCAGAAGGTAAGAAATTTCAACGTTGTCAGGTTGTATGGATAGAGGAGCGTTTACAACTCTGGTCATTACTCCGAGAACTGCGGGTATCCTGTGTCCGGGCCAGGAGACTATTGCTTCCAGTCCTCTGAGGAGTCCGGGTCCGGAGGTTGCGGTGAATGCTCTCGCTCCACCTCTTACCGCTCCCGCTATCGCGGACATAGCTCCGTATTCTTCTTCTGCTCTATAGTAATCCTTAACGTATCCTTGTGCGTAAAGGTCTCCAACAAGGTGCATAGTTTCGGACTGTGGAGTTATGGGATAGGCTATAGCTACATCTACGTTAGCTCTCTTTACGGCTTCTGCAAAAGCCTGAGAACCCGTAATAAACTTTCTTTCCCTTGGAGCTTCAAGTATAAGATATTCTGGGTCAACAACTCTTTGCTCGGGCATCACACACCTCCTACCACAGAAATTATTCCGTTTCTTCTACAATTTCTCCCCTTCTGGGGATTAGCAGATAAGCGTACTCTCCAAAGTCTGTAGGCGTAACCTTAACCCATTCCTCTTTGGGGAGAGATGGATTTTCGGGTGGTAGCTTGGGTTCCCACTCTATTCCAAGTTCCTTTCTTACTTCTACGACAACGTCTCTGAACTTTCTTATTTCATCAGCGTGTACATCCCTGAGGGAAACCATTGCATCTTCGTGACCCATTTCACCGCAGAGAGCTATGGTAAAGCAGTTTGTTCCGGCTCTTATCATTCTAAGGGATAGGTTAGCGTAGTGACAGTGAACACCTACAAATATACAAGCTTCAATCTTGTTATGAAGGATGGTTAGATTGGGGTGGTTAGGATTTATTTCAGCCTCTGGGTCTATTTTTGGATATTTAGGTCTGTAGTCGGGCATGGGGATTATTCTGCAGTTGGGTATTTCCATAGCGAGCTCTAAGACCGCCTTTGCCTTTTCCATCGCATCGGCGTTCCATCCCCACAGGACTAAGGGTCCTGGGAATATTGTGGGATTTCTCCTTGTAAGAAGCGCCTTTGCAGCTTCGCGCATTGCGACTTCTTCGTCAACGATTTCACCATAGAGTAACGCCTTTCCGGGGGGGGGTAAATCACAGCCTTGGAAAACTGCGGGATTTGGAATGTAACCTTCAGGTCCCGGCTTTATAATTCCCTTCTCTTCAGCCATTGGAAACCTCCATTTTTATTAGCATCTCCGGGTGTTTCAGTAAGATACAATTTAAATAAAAAAATAGTATGAGCAACATCAAATTTAAAACAGAGTTCTACGTATAAATGACGTCAAATTTGTAATCTTCTTCCTTTAATTTTTTAGAAATCCTTAAGAACACATCGTAAGCCTCATTTCTACTTGCGAAAAAGCCTACCCTGAGGGACATGGGAGATAGATTAAAAGGTCTGTCCTTGTTCCACTTGTCCCTGTATCTCGGCTTGTCCGCCTCGTAAATATCGGCAAACATGTTGATGGGATCTACGTAAACTACCCAGCCTTCTCCCTTTCCGAGCTCCTTTAGCTCCGACTTTATGGCTTGTATAATCTCTGAGTTTTTGGCGTTAAAGTCTATCTTGCTGCAGACCTCTCCAACGGGTGCACCGAACCAGTTTAGCTCACCGTCCGCTTCTAAAAAGTAAACTTCCCTGTCTCCTAAGTTTTCACATACTAACTTCAGAACTTTCCCCAGCATACTATTAGCATAATCCAAAAAGGGAACTCTTTTCAAAACGAAGTTATATATGATATAAATCTTATTTATAGGAGGTGGAGAGATGCTGGAAGCTTTCGTAACCATAGGACTTCTTTTACTGATGCTCATAGTATTCGCTAAGCTGCTGGGACCCCTTAGCGCATGATATACGTAGTTCTTTTAAGACATGGGGAAGCTTATCCATCGTCTGTAAATCCAGAAAGACCTCTAACGGAAAAAGGAGTAGTTGAAACGAAAAAGGTAGCAAAAGCTTTAAAAAAGTTAAGCGTAAACTTTGACACGGTTTACCACTCGCCAAAGTTGAGAGCAAAGCAAACCGCTGAAGTGGTAGCAGAAGAACTCCAGATAACTAATCTTGTGGAAACTGAAGAGCTCTTACCGGAAGCAGACCCACAGAATATTAAGGAACTGATTGATAACAAAGAAGGCAAAGCTATATTTTGTGGGCATCTGCCCCACTTAGCCCGTCTCTTTGGACTTTTATATTTAGGTATAGATAACGATAAGGTTATAGACCTAAGAACCTCCGGTGGGGTAGGATTAAAGAAAGGACACAGATGGGTTTTAGATTTCGCTATCTACCCCTCATTGTTGGATTAATATTTCTAACCTTAACCTCTTGTGCACCTAAGGTATCTTACAAAGGAAAGAAAGTTTTACACAAGTGTAGTAAAAGAGTTGTGTATACGAAAGTTTATTTCTGTAATACTAAATACGCATACTCAAATAAGTTTCAGCACCTCAGCAAGATAAGGGTTGTTGACCCATCAACGGGTAAAAAATTAACTATAGGGGTGAGGCACTCCGAATACGTGAAGGGATTATGTCTTCCAAGGAAGTATAAAAGAATTTTCAAAAAGAATAGCTTTACCGCAAAGGTTTACATCCTAAGATGTGGACAGAGAAACCTCAGGTATTGTCCCGCAGAGTTTAGGGGATACGCCTCCTGGTATGGAAAGGAGTTTGCAGGAAGAAGAACAGCCTCGGGAAAGATTTTTAATCCTTACGGTTATTATGCGGCACACAGATATCTTCCCTTTGGAACCTTATTGGAAGTGAAAAACTTAAAAAATGGACAGAAGGTAATTGTTGAAGTTGTAGATAGAGGGCCTTTTGTAAAAGGTAGACACCTTGACCTGTCTTACGGAGCCGCAAAGAAGCTTGGGATGATTAGGGACGGAGTAATCCCCTTTAAAGCCCGTGTTTTGAGATGCGGCAAGTAAAAAATTTCCATGAACTTCCGATATTAAGTATTAAGAGGGCTAAAAATGGTTGATAGGGTAAGTCTGTCCAAGCTTATAGATTACATTCTCCAGCCAAACAAAGGAGAACGGAAAGCGGACAGAGAGGTAAAGGATAGGGAAGACATAAAGGTGAGCCTCTCAGAAGCTGCCCGTATTCTTGAAAACGTGAACGTTGAAGAAAACTATAAAAAGAAGGTTGAGGAGATAAAAGAGCAGGTGAGAAGGGGAGAATATGAAGTCAGTGACGAGAAAATAAAAGAGGGGCTTGAAAGATTTTTCTTATAATAAAAGCTTATGAAAACATACAAAATAGCTGTACTCAAGGGTGATGGAATAGGCCCCGAAATCGTAGAGCAAGCCCTGAGAGTTTTGGACAAGATAGCGGAAATTTATGGAGTAAAGTTTGAATATCAAGAGGGATTGATAGGCGGAATAGCCATAGACAAAACGGGAACTCC
>WFPV01000193.1 GCA_015487405.1 Aquifex sp.
GTGTTTGCACCGGTCGGAGCTTATCTGAAAAAAGGCATAAAGCCCGAGGAGATAGGAAAGGAAGTAGATTACGAGTTTAAACTGAACCTTCCCGAGCCCGTTCGGAGGGACGGTTTTGTGGAGGGGGAAATTCTCTACTTTGACCGTTTTGGAAATGCCATTACTAACGTTAAATGTTCAAATTACGCCGAAGGCGTATTTAGAAATAAAAGGATAAAGGTAGTAAACCACTTTCTTGAAGGAACTCCGGGAGAAATAAACGCGGTGTGTGGGAGCTTTGGTTTGATGGAACTCTTTGTCCCTGTGGATAACGCGAGGGAGAAATTCAACCTAAAGGTGGGAGAGAAGGTTAAGTTCCTCTACTAAGTCTGAAGTTCGGACATATAATATTTAATTCTGCTATAATAACTTTTTGCCTTATTCAACTCTGACGGAGAGGTGATAAACCATGATTCAGAGGCAGACATACCTAAACGTTGCTGACAACTCTGGTGCGAAGAAGGTTCAGGTAATAGGTATACCTTACGCTCCCAGGAAGTATGCAACCTTAGGAGACGTAGTAACCGTAACCGTTAAGGAAGCTCTACCTCAAGGAAACGCTAAGAAAGGAAAAATTTACAGGGCTATTATAGTGAGAACTGCAAAAGAGGTAAGAAGACCCGACGGAAGTTACATAAAGTTTGACGACAACGCCTGCGTTCTCCTCAACCAATACGGAGAGCCTCTCGGGACCCGTGTTCTGGGACCCATCGCGAGGGAAGTGAGGAATAAAGGTTTTACTAAGATAGCATCCTTAGCTCCGGAGGTGGTTTAATGGCTGCGAAGATAAAGAAGGGAGACACAGTCTTAGTGGTAAGGGGAAAGGAAAAGGGAAAACAGGGGAAGGTTCTGAGAGTTTACAAGAGAGTTAAAAGAAGGGACAAACAGGGAAACCCCGTTTATGTGAGACACTTTGTCATAGTTGAAGGCGTCAGACTCATAAAAAAACACGTAAAGCCCGTAGAAGGAGTAAGGGAAGGAGGAATTATAGAAACCGAAGGTCCCATAGATATAAGCAACGTTATGCTCGTTTGCCCCAACTGTAACAAACCTACAAGAGTAGGTTTCAGGATTGTGGAAGAAGGAAACGTAAGAAGAAAGTATCGTTACTGCAAGAAGTGCGGTGAGAATATAGACCTTGTCAGCGAAAAGGTTATAAAGGGAGGCTGAGATGGCTACGGAAACCAAATACGTTCCCAGACTCTACAAGAAGTATAAGGAAGAAGTAGTTCCTAAACTCATTCAGAAATTTAACTACAAGAATCCTATGGAGATTCCCCGTATAAACAAGATAGTTGTCAATATGGGAGTCGGTGAGGCGGTTCAGGACATAAAACAGCTTGAAAGAGCTGTGGAAGACCTCAGAGCTATAACGGGACAACAACCCGTCATCACGAGAGCAAGAAAGTCAGAAGCTGGATTCAAACTCAGGAAGGGAATGCCCATTGGCTGTAAGGTAACCCTCAGAAAGGAAAGGATGTGGGACTTCCTGGATAAGGTTATATCCGTAGCTCTTCCCAGAGTTAAGGACTTTAAAGGACTAAGTCCTCGTTCCTTTGACGGAAGGGGAAATTACGCCTTCGGTATAGCGGAGCAGATAGTCTTCCCCGAGATTGATTACGATAAGGTGGACAGAATCAGGGGAATGGACATAATCATAAACACCTCCGCCGAAACCGACGAGGAGGCTTACTGGTTACTCTCTCTACTGGGACTGCCCATAAGGGCTATGTGATAAAATGAGGTTTTTCGGGAGGTAAAGATGCCGAGAAAGGCTAAAGTTGCGAAGGACTTAATGTATTACCCCAAGTGGAAGAGCAGAAAGAAGAATAGATGCCCCATATGCGGAAGACCGAGGGCATTCATCAGATACTTTAACATGTGCAGAATATGTTTCAGAGAACACGCCCTCAGGGGAGACCTGCCCGGAGTAAGAAAGGCGAGCTGGTAAGGGGCTTTTAGCCCAACTGCCAGCTCAGAGGAGGTTTTGGAATGAGTGCGGTAGACCCTATCGCGGATATGTTCTCCGCGATTAAAAACGCCATAATGAGAAAGGATGACTTCCTATACGTTCCCTCTTCCAAGATGAAAGAAAGAATCTTAGAAGTTCTCAAGAGGGAAGGTTACATCAAGGACTGGGAAGCCCTCAAAGGAGAAAAATACGAAGAAGAGCTAAAGAAGATGAAGGAGCTCGCCGAAAAGTCTCCCAATCCCAAGATGAAGAGATACTACAAACAGCTCATTGAGTATAACAAAGGAACCCAGTATCCCTTAAAGATTTACCTCAAATACCTTGACCCCAAGAAGAGAAAGAGCGCTATAACGAACATAGTGAGAGTCTCCAAGGGAGGAAGAAGAGTTTACGCAAGCGTAAGGACCATGCCCTACGTCAAGAGAGGACTCGGGATAGCTATAGTTTCCACCGACGCCGGAGTCATCACCGACCACGAAGCGAGGAAGCTCAGGAAGGGCGGTGAAGTTATAGCCTTCGTCTGGTAAGGAGGGAAGGAAGATGTCAAGGCTGGCAAAATACCCCATACCCTACCCTGAGAAGGTAAAGGTCTCCTACGACGAGAAGACAAAAGTCTTAACCGTTGAAGGTCCAAAAGGAAAGCTTGAACTCAATATACACCCCGACATAAAGATTACCGTAAACCAGCAAGAAAGGTGGATAAAGGTAGATAGACCTACCGACAGGAGCTTCCACAAGGCTATACAGGGAACGATGGCTGCCCTCATCAAGAACATGATTAAGGGAGTTACCGAAGGTTTCACAGAAGTTTTAGAGATACACGGACTCGGATACAGGGCACAGGTGAAGGGAAATATCTTAGAGCTTCACCTTGGATACTCCCACCCCATACACTACGAAATTCCCAAAGATATAAAGATTGAAGTAAAAGGGAACGAGATTTACGTTCACGGAATTGACAAGCAGAAAGTGGGACAGGTAGCGGCTGAAATCAGACACTTCAGGAAACCCGACCCCTACAAAGGTAAGGGAATACGCTATAAGGGTGAAGAGCTCAAACTCAAACCCGGAAAGGCTGCAGGTAAGAAGTAAGGAGGTTGAGCAATGGCTAAACTAAAGACGAGAAGGGAGAAAAGGCTAAGAAGACACAAAAGAATTAGAAAGAAAGTTTTCGGAACTCCCGAAAGGCCCAGACTCTGCGTTTATAGAAGCTTGAACCACTTCTACGCTCAGATTATTGATGATACCATAGGACACACCTTGGTAAGTGCCTCCACCTTGGACCCGGAGTTTGAAAAGATTACCGGAAAGAGGGGCGGAAAGTCCATAAAGGACGCGGAAGTTGTTGCGGAAATTATCTCAAGAAGGGCTTTAGAGAGGGGAATAAAGAAGGTAGTATTTGACAGGGGCGGATTCAAGTATCACGGAAAGATTAAAGCTTTTGCGGATAAGTGTAGAGAGATGGGCTTAGAATTTTAGGAGGTTGCTATGGGTGGCAAAGACATAGACAAACTCATTGAAGAAAAGAGAAAGGAGCAAAGGATAGAGGACATATTGGACGAGCTCCAGCTTGAAGAGAGATTAATCTACGCAAACAGAAC
>WFPV01000194.1 GCA_015487405.1 Aquifex sp.
AGAGATAAATACTGCGGAGAGGTATCCTTAGAGGATGTGGATAAAGAGATAAAGCTCGCGGGATGGGTTCACAGAAAGAGACACCACGGGGGAGTCATCTTCATAGACCTCAGAGACCGTGAAGGAATCGTTCAGGTAGTAGTTGAGGAAAAAACGAATCCCGAAGCTTACGAGGTGGCAGACAGGTTAAAGCCTGAATACGTTATCGGAGTAATAGGTAAGGTAAGAAAAAGACCCGAAGGGACGGAAAATCCAAAGCTGAAAACTGGATACGTTGAGGTAGTTGCGGATAAAATCCTCGTGTTTAACACTTCAGAACCTCTGCCCTTCCCCGTTGAGGAAGAGACTCCCGTTTCCGAAGAAACAAAACTGAAGTATCGCTACATAGACCTCAGAAGGGAAAGTATGAAAAATAACCTCATCTTCAGACACAAGGTTTATCAGATAACGAGAAACTTTTTCACAAACGAGGGTTTCATAGAAATAGAAACCCCCTTTCTCACAAAGTCCACACCCGAAGGTGCCCGTGACTTCATAGTCCCCTCAAGACTTCATCCCGGAAAGTTCTACGCTCTTCCCCAGTCTCCCCAGCTCTTTAAACAAATCCTTATGGTTGCGGGTTTTGACAAATACTTCCAGATAGTAAAGTGTTTCAGAGATGAGGACCTCAGAGCTGACAGACAGCCTGAGTTTACCCAGATAGACTACGAAATGTCCTTCGTCTCCGAAGAGGACGTTATGGACGTTGCGGAAAGGCTCGTGGCTACACTCTTTAAGGAGCTTCTCGGAATAGAGCTAAAAACTCCCTTTGAGAGAATCTCCTACACCGAGGCTATGGAGAGATACGGGACGGATAAGCCCGACAGACGCTTTGGACTTGAGCTCTTAGAACTAACCGAAATCTTTAAGAACACAGCCTTTAAAGTCTTTCGCTCCGTCGTAGAGGCTGGAGGAATCATAAAAGCTATCAACTTCAAGGGCTCAAACCTCTCAAGGAAGGAAATAGATGAGATAACGAAGTTCGTCCAGAGCCTCGGGGCGAAAGGTCTCGCCTGGATAAAGGTAGAGAAAGACAAACTCACTTCTCCAATCCTAAAGTTCTTCTCCGAAGAAGAAAAACAAAAGCTTCTGGAAAAAGTAAAGGCGGAGCCCGGCGACGTCATTCTATTTTCCGCGGACAAGAAGGAAATGGTTTACAAGATTCTTGGAAACCTCAGGCTACACCTCGGTAAGAAGTATAACCTCATAGATGAAAGCAGATGGGACATCTTCTGGGTCGTGGACTTCCCCCTAATGGAGTGGGACGAGGAAGAAAACAGGTTCGTATCCCTCCACCATCCCTTCACGATGCCGAGGGAAGAGGACATTCCTAAGCTAAAACAAGCCTTAGAGATAGAAGACCTTGAGGAGAAGAAGAAGCTCGTTCATTCTGTAAAGGCGAGAGCTTACGACCTCGTTCTAAACGGAGAAGAAATAGGTGGAGGTTCAATCCGTATCCACAGGAGGGACATCCAAGAAGTGGTCTTCAAACTACTCGGAATAGGGGAGGTAGAAGCTCAAGAGAAGTTCGGCTTCCTGCTTGAGGCTCTAAAGTATGGAGCACCGCCCCACGGGGGACTTGCCTTCGGGCTGGACCGCCTCGTTGCCATAATGCTTGGCCTTGACTCTATAAGGGATGTTATAGCCTTCCCCAAGACTCAGAGGGGAATATGCCCCCTCACAAACGCTCCCGACTATGTAGAACCAAAACAACTAAAAGAATTACATATAAAAGTTGTTGAATAATTTTAGGGACCGCCTTCGGCGGTAATTATTTTTTCTATTTCTTTTATTAGTTCTTCTGCCGGCTTATCGGTATTTATTTTGATGTAATCAATCTCGTCCGGCTCTTCGAAAACCTCTTTTTGTTTCAGATAAATGCTAAAGTCCGCGTCCGAGACATCTTTTCTTTTGGAAAGCCTCTTTTTTATAACCTTTTCGGGAGCAAAAGCCCAGATAAATAAGGGCTCTTCAAAGTTATCTAAAACGAGCTTTCTCTGCCAGCGTTTCAGGAATGTAGCGTCCAAGACTACCTTTTTACCTTTTTTCGTCAGTTCCTTTGCTCTCCTTACCATTTCTTCGTAAACTCTCCTCGTCATGTCCTCTGTGTATATGCCCTTCCCGAACTCCGCCTTTGCGCTCTCCTCGGGCTTTATTCCCACAAGCTCCTTCCTTATTACGTCGCTCCTGAGCCACTCGTAACCAAAGTATTTGTGGAGGAGGGAAGAAAGAAAGGACTTCCCGCTCCCCGAAAGCCCGAAAACGACGACAGGATTTCTCACTTCTTATCTTCTTCTATCTTCTCTTTCACGAAGTCTATGGCTTTGTCAATTTCAACGTCCCACTTTTCTCCCGTCATTCTGCTCTGAACTTCTACTTTACCTTCCTTCACCTTCTTTCCTACCACTATCCTGTAGGGGAATCCAACAAGGTCCGCATCCGCAAACTTAAAGCCGGGGCTCTCTTCCCTGTCGTCGTAAATTACGTCTATGCCCTTTTCTTCCGCCTCAAGGTAGAGCTTCTCCGCCACCTGTTTCATCTCTTCGTCCTTGGTATTCAGGAGAATGATGTCCAGCTCAAAGGGAGCGACAGGGGTGGGCCACTTTATTCCCTTCTCGTCGTGATACTGCTCAACGAGTGCGGCGAGAATTCTTGAGATTCCTATCCCGTAACATCCCATAACGATAGGCTTTTCCTTTCCGTCCCTGTCGGTGAAGTAAGCCTTCATAGGTTCGGAGTAACGCGTTCCCAATAGGAATATGTGTCCCAGCTCAAGTCCCCTTCTCACCTTCAGAGGAGAGCCGCACTTAGGACAGGGGTCACCTTCCCTCACTTCCGCAACGTCTACAAACTCCCCGTATTCAAAGTCCCTTCCGGGATTCACGTTTACGTAGTGCCAATCCGGTTCGTTCAGAGCCACAACGAGGTTCCTAACTCCGTATAGGGAGTTATCCCAGATAACCTTAATACCTTCCGGTAGGTTGAAGATTCCTATGAAGCCCTTCTTCGTTCCGAGGAGCTGTTCAACCTCTTCGTCCCTTGCGAGCCTGAAGTTGTCCGTTCCGAGAACCTTCTCCAACTTGTTCTCGTCTATTTCCCTGTCTCCCCTTATGAGGACGAGGACGGGCTCTTTCTCGTTAACGATATAAAGGACAGCTTTCATAATCTTGGAAGGAGGAACCTTCAGGAAGTTTGCGAGCTCCTCTATGGTGTGGACGTTGGGAGTATGAACCTTCTCCATGGGTTTCTCTTCTTCTTTTTCCTCTTCGGGCTTTTGAAGGGAGACTATCTCCGCATTTGCGGCGTATCCACAGTTTTCACAGTAGGCTACCTTAGCCTCTCCGTAGTCTGTAAAGGCTATAAACTCGTGGGACATACTTCCCCCGATTTGTCCCACGTCTGCCTCAGCCATTATAACGTTTAGGCGTAACTTGTGAAAGACTCTCTGATATGCGAACTTCATAGTCTCGTAGGAAATCATCGCGGACATCTCGTCCGTGTCAAAGGAGTAAGCGTCCTTCATTATGAATTCGCGTGCCCTTATGAGTCCGAATCTCGGTCTTTTCTCATCTCTGAACTTAACCTGTATCTGGTATAGGATTACGGGAAGCTGTCTGTAGGAGCGAACTACCTTCCTCACGAGGTCCGTAATTTCCTCCTCGTGGGTGGGTCCGAGGCAGTATTCCCTTCCGTTTCTGTCCTTCAGTTTAAAGAGCTCGTCTCCGTAGGTCTCCCACCTTCCCGTTTCCTCCCACAGCTCCCGGGGATTCAAAACGGTTAAAAGGAGCTCCTGAGCACCACTTCTGTCCATCTCTTTACGGACTATGGCTTCAACCTTCTTGAGAACCTTGTAGGCGGGAGGAAGAAGCTCGTAGATTCCCGCGGAAACCTGCTTTATGAAGCCAGCTTTCAGAAGGTATTTATGGGATGGGGCTTCCGCCTCTGAAGGTTCTTCTTTCATCGTGTAAAGGAAATATCTACTCCACCGCATGAAATTATTTTAAACCTTAAGCCCTTAAGCTGATTTAAGTGGGGATAAGAAAAATTTATGGTATTTTACAGAAAAATTTCCTAAATTAAAGCTTGGTGAAACGATATTTTAAGTGATTATATATGTAGTAGGGTGTGTGAAAGGTGTTGACTTTTGCCATTTGCCCTCACGATGCTGAGGAGGGACTTGAAAAGTGGGAAAAATACGCTCTTAAGTTGTCCCAATACCTCCAAGAAGAGGTAGTCCTAACAAGCTTTAAAGACTTTGAGGAAGAGGAAAAGCTCTTAGGAAAGCTTCAGATTCAACTATACTACGCAAGACCGAAAATCGCCTTAATGTTGAAACATCACGGCTACGTTCCTGTGGCAAAATTAAAAAAAGCGAGAGAAGGATTTGTTCTAATAAAGAGAAAAGGGGCAGAGTTAAAGAAGCCCCTTGAAGTATCCATTATCTCTTCACCTTTCCTCCTTATGTCCTTAATAAAACACTTTGGCAGTTTAAACGAGCTTAACCTTATATACCGTGGTAGTTTTGAGCACATAGTTGAGGATGTAGTAAACGGAATAGCATACTTGGGAGTCGTTTATAAGGATTTCTGGGAAAGAGTAAAAGATAAATACAAGGATAGCGTAGAAGTAGAGGACGAGATTTACTATCCTAACCTCCACCTTTTAATGGCAAAGAAGGAAGTAGCGGACCGGTTAAAGACTATTGCAGAGATAATTCCCGATTTTGAAAAGGCTACAGAGGAGGACTTAGAATTTATTGAAGACTTTGAAAAGGTAGGGGCTTACTTTTTAATGTTCCGCTCCCTCCACGACATAGCCCAAGCGATTCTTAACGCTCCCGCAATCGGCATTCTCATATACAGAGATAGGATTCTCTACGCTAACAAAGCTGTTTCAAAAATAACAGGCTACACCGAAGAAGAACTAAAAAGAATGAGCCTTTTGGAGCTTGTAGACGATTTCCAAAATAAGGAATTTATTAGAAATTCAATTATAAGACTCTTGAGCAGTGAACAGTTTGAAAGAATTTATAACGGACTCAAGCTCAAGAAAAAAGATGGAAAAGTCATTTATACACTTACTTTTTCAAGAACTATACTTTTTAACGGAGAATATGCAGGCTTTGCAATAATTCTTGATATAACCAAGAAAAAGAGGTTAGAACAACTCTACAACCTTATAAAAGATATAAATCAGTTGATTATAAAAGCTGTATCTCAGAGAGAAATTTTCAAAAAAATTTGTAATTATCTCGTTGAAAAACTCAATCTTCCTCTAGTCTGGATAGCTTTAGTTGGAAATAGACACATTAAACCTGCGGAAATCTGTGGCAAAGAATTTTCTTATTTGGAAGAAATAAGGAGATATCTATACGAGGAAAAGCCCTCTTACCTTGCCAATCAATCCGTTAAGGAGAGGAAAATAGTTATAAATCCCGATACAAGAAACAATCCCGCTGTAGAACCTTGGCGTCAAGAAATGTTGAAAAGAGGATTTCTTTCATCCTGTCATATTCCCTTAGAAAGAGATGGTAAAGTCATAGCGGTTATAAACCTTTACGCCTCCGAACCGAACTTCTTCTCGGAAGAAGTTAAAGACATCCTAGAGGAATTGCGGCGAGACCTCAATTTTTCTCTGGAAAGACTTGTGGAGATAAGAAGACTTACAGTTATTAATAAAGCCTTGGAGCTCGCAGAAGAATGGGTAGCAGTATTTGACGAACTCGGAAGGATAAGGTTCACGAACGAAGCTGTAAAGGAACTCCTCGGATACGAACCTAACGAGGTGATCTTGAAAAACTTAGATTCTTTTAGAAATCCTTACTTAACCTCTCAAAGGTTAGAAAGCCTATTAGATAGACTAAGGAGGGGAGAAAGAGTTATAACCACTCTTCCCCTTCGTAAGAAAGATGGAGAATACGTTTATCTGAGTGTGAAGATGATTCCCGTAAGGCTTCCCAATGAAAAATGCCTTTTCGTTATGGTTGCAAAGGACATAACCCTTGAACTGGAGCTAACAGAGGAGATTGAAAGGATAAAGTTTTACGATGTTCTTACCGAGCTTTACAACTTCAACGGTTTTTCCTTTAAGGTTCAGGAGATACTCGCAGAGTATGATGGACTTGCAACACTCATTCTTATAGATATTTATAACCTTTCTTACATAAACCACCACTACGGACTTTACATGGGGGACGAGATCTTGAAAGAAACCGCAAGATGCCTAAGGAAGCACTTTAGGAGTTACGACATAATAGCTAAGTTGGGAGGGGACGAGTTTGGTATCTTTACGTGGAAGATAGAGAGTAAGGAAGAGATAACCATTTTAGAAAGGAAACTGAACAAGATTTTTGAGGGGCCTATGAAGATTGGAAATGTGGAAGTTCCTGTGAACATTAACGCGGGTATATCCGTTTATCCAGACGACGGAAAAGACTTTAAAACTCTCTACGAGAAGGCAAATGTTGCATTAAAGAAGGCGAAAGATGTAGGACCAGGTGAGATTATCTTCTTCAATGAGGAGCTGGAAAAGATTTCAGAAAAACACATCAAGGTAGATATGCTTATTGAGAAAGCGATAAAGAACAATTGGTTTGTTTTCTTCTACCAGCCATATTTCTCCCTAAGAGATATAAAGCTTGCTGGATTTGAAGCCCTCATAAGGATAATAGACGACGAGGGAAATTTGTATTCTCCCAAAGAGTTTATAGAGTTCTTGGAAAAGAGTCCTTACTTGAAAGACTTTCAATATTGGGCTTTAGAGGAGATAACCAAAATATCTAAAAAGTGGAACATCCCCATAGCCTTTAATCTCTATCCCAAGACCTTAGGAGATAAAGAGTTTATGCAGGCGTTAATTGAAAAATGTTTAAAGGAGGTAGCTCTCATAACTTTAGAAATCACCGAGAGAGCTATAGTTGAGAACATAGAAAACGTTAAGGAGATCTTCACATTTTTAAAGAATTCCTGCCATGGGCTTTACATAGCGGTAGACGACTTCGGAACAGGTTATTCTGCCTTCTCTTATTTGAAGGAATTGCCGCTTGATTACCTTAAGATAGATATATCCTTCATTAGAGATATAACAAAAACAGAAAAGGATAAGGCTCTCGTGAGTGCTATGGTTCAGATGGCTCACTCCCTCGGGCTGAGAACTATAGCCGAAGGTGTGGAAACTGAGGAGCAGTTAAACATTCTGAAAGAAATCGGTTGCGATATAGCTCAAGGCTACTACTTTTCTAAGCCACTTCCTGCGGAAGAAGTAGAAAAGCGTTTAAAGGATTGGGTTAAGTAATTTAAAATCACCCGAAGGATATTTAAACCTTAAAATAACTTATCTAAAATGGAGAAAGTCTGGGAGCTTCACGGACTTACCGAGGAAGAGTATCGGCAAATTCTCAAAGAGCTTGGCAGGGAGCCCAACAACGTTGAGCTCGGAATATTGGGAGCTCTATGGTCTGAGCACTGCTCTTACAAATCCAGTAAAAAGCACCTCAAGAAGTTTCCCACAAAAGCCCCTTGGGTAGTTCAAGGACCCGGCGAGAACGCAGGAGTGGTAAAAATAGACGACAAGGTCTGGATAGCCTTCAAGGTGGAGAGTCACAACCACCCTTCCTACATTGAGCCTTTTCACGGAGCCGCTACGGGAGTAGGAGGAATCATCAGAGACGTTCTCTCTATGGGTGCAAGACCTGTAGCCCTCGCGGACAGCCTCAGGTTCGGGGAGTTTGACTATTATGAAACCAAGAGGCTCGTTAAGGGAGTCGTTAAGGGAATTAGCTTTTACGGGAACTGCATAGGTGTTCCCACGGTTGCGGGAGAAACTTTCTTTGAGCCTTCTTATAAGACTAATCCCCTCGTTAACGCCTTCTGTCTTGGCATCCTTCCGGCTGGGAGAATGTATAGGGCCAGGGCTACGGAGGAAGGTCAGCTTATCTTCTTAATAGGCTCTTCCACGGGAAGGGACGGAATACACGGAGCGGTAATGGCTTCGGGAGAGTTTGGAGAGGATGTGGAGGAAAAGAAACCGAACGTCCAGGTGGGAGACCCTTACTTTGAAAAGAAGCTCGTAGAGGCGGTCTTAGAAGCGATAGAAAAAGACCTCATTGTGGGAATGCAGGACCTCGGAGCGGCAGGGCTTGCAGGCTCAGCCTCGGAGATAGGAGCTAAGTCCAAGCTCGGCGTTGAGCTCTACCTTGAGAATGTTCCCCTCCGTGAGGAGGGGATGACTCCCTACGAGATACTCCTCTCGGAAAGCCAAGAGAGAATGCTCCTTATCGTTGAACCCGAAAGGGTCACGGAAGTGGAAGAAATAGCCAAGAAGTGGCATCTCTACGGAGCAGTCGTGGGAAAAACAACTTCAGACAGGAAGTTTAAGGCTTTCTACAAGGGTGAGCTCGTGGCAGAACTTCCAATAGAGTTAATCGTTGACAAAGCCCCCGTTTACGACAGACCTTACGAAGAGCCCGAATATTTAAAGGAAGTTAGAAACTTCAATCAGGACGAGTTACCTTCGGTGGATATAAAGGAGAGTTTGCTGAAACTCTTAAAATCTCCTAACGTTGCTTCAAAGGAGTGGGTCTTTACCCAATACGATTATCAGGTTGGAACGAACACAGTTCTCATTCCCGGGCACGACAGCGCGGTTCTAAGGCTAAAGTGGGTGGTCCGTCCCGAAATAAAGACCGAGAAGGGGGTAGCTATAAGCTCGGAGGGAAACGGAAGGATGGTTTACCTGAATCCCTACGAGGGAGGGAAGTTTGTTGTTGCTGAAGTTTGCAGGAATCTCGCCTGCGTAGGGGCAAAGCCCTTAGCTATTACGGACTGCCTGAACTTCGGAAATCCCGAAAGACCGGGAATAATGTGGCAGTTCGTTAAAGCGGTTGAAGGAATGGCGGAAGCCTGTGAGGTTTTAGAAGTCCCGGTCGTCAGCGGAAACGTTTCACTTTACAATGAGACCGTTGAGAAGAACGAGATAAGGAACGTCTTTCCCACTCCCATAGTGGTGGGCGTGGGTGTGCTCGAAAGGGCGGACGAATACGTCCCTTCAGTAGTTGAAGAAGAGGGAGAGCTATACCTCATAGGGGACTTAGAGCAGAAGCTCAAGCTTGACGGAAGCGAATTCCTGAAGGTGGTTCACGGGCTCATAAAGGGGGACGTCCCGCCCGTAAACTTAGAAAAGGAGAAGGAGCTCATAAATCTGCTCTTAAAATTGAACCAAGAAGACCTCATAGCTTCCGCTCACGATGTTTCCACCGGAGGTATCTTAATAACTATTCTTGAAAAACTCCTTCCTACGAAGTTCGGTGCGGAGCTTGAGATATACGCGGAGGAGAGAGAAGACGTCTTCCTCTTTTCGGAAAACCCAACCCGTGTGGTGGTTAGCGTTCTTCCTGAGAAGGCAAAAACGTTCAAGGAAGTAGTAGAATCTACGAGCCTAAACTGGCTCTACTTAGGAAGGGTAATTCCCGAAAGGAAGTTAACCCTCTCCTACAATGGAGTTGAGCTTCTGAGTGAAGACCTTGAGGAATTAAAAAAGTTATGGAAAACAGCCTTAGAAAGTTATCTTTAATTTACTTAATTACCTGCGGTGGCGTTTTTTTATTAGATATACTTACGAAAAACTTAGCGGAGAAACTTTTCGTTAAACCCGTTGAGGTTCTTCCTTTTTTGGAGCTTTACCTGATTCACAACAGGGGTGTGGCTTTCGGATTCTTTGCGGACCTTCCCGATATATTGAGGATTCCCCTGCTTATCCTGATTCCTATAATTGCCCTGTTCGTGACCTTTTTCTTTGCCCTTGCGGAAAGAAGCAAGTTCGTGGCGTTTTGTATGGGATTGATAGGCGGGGGAGCACTCGGAAACCTTTACGACAGAGTATTCTTAGGAGAGGTGAGGGATTTCATACATCTTCACCTGGGTCAGTATTACTGGCCCGCCTTTAACGTTGCTGACGCCTCAATAACTACGGGAGTAGCCCTCTTAATCCTCAAACAGCTCCTCGCTAAGTCTTCCCTCAAAAACCTTTTTAACTGAGCCGTTTAAGAAAACCTCTTTCAGGTCGTCCGAGAAGTCAATTATCAGCTCCTCACCGCTCTTGGTTATAACCTTTACGGGTTTCTTCTTTACGAGACCCTTCAGGTATGCCACTATCGCCGAAGCGGTAGCTCCCGTTCCGCAGGCTAATGTCTCGCTCTCCACACCCCTTTCGTAGGTTCTTATCTTTATTGTGTCCTCGCTCACGGGCTCTATAAAGTTCACGTTCGTTCCCTTTGGCTGAAACTCCTCGTGGAAGCGTATAGCCCTTCCGAGTTTAATAACGTTAAGTTTTTCCAAGTCCTTAACGGGAACTACGAAGTGGGGAACTCCGGTGTTTATAAAAGTCCCATCAATTCTTTCCCCTTCCACCTCTAAGCTCTTATCTACGGGCTCTGTAGGAGGAGTGAGTTGAACCTTAACTCTCTTTCCGCCGTTTAGAACTTCCGCTTTTATAACACCCGCAAGGGTCTCAAACTTTACCTTATTTCCGACTATTCCATTCTCGTAGGCGAACCTGACCGCACACCTTGAGCCGTTTCCGCACATCTCCGCTTCCGAGCCGTCGGAGTTAAAGAACTCCCACTTAAAGTTGTTCTCAGGATTTTCGGGATTTTTTATAAGGATTAGTCCGTCCGCTCCCACGCCCGTGTGAAAGGCACACACCCTTCTCACAAACTCGTCTTTGGGAAGAGAAAACTTTTCTAAGAATCTCTCCACTTTCCCGTCCCTATCGTCTATAACTACGAAGTCGTTTCCCGAGCCCTGAAGCTTCCAGAAATCCATAGGAAGGAATTATAATTCATGGAAGTGTTACATTTAATACAAACATAAAAAAATGTAATCAGTTAACCGAGTTCAATCAATTAGGATTAGAAGTAAATGAGAACTATAGGTCTAAGATGGTACCTTTTGTAGATATATAATTATATCATTATATATAAATATTGTTACAAAGTATTTCACGCGGATTTAGTAGGAGCGTTAAGCATATTGAGGATAGAAACGAAGTTTCTGAGAATGAGGATTTATGAAGATTTGAAGTTCTACTTATTAATCTTTACAATTAAAGACAATTCAAGGAAATTAAAGCTGATGAGGTTATTCTATGAGGTATCCGCTGAGTCCTGATGACGTAGATAGGTTGTAATAGGCGGGAGTTTTCCTCTCCTGTAGGGATTGACGGAAAAAGGGAATGCCCTAGTAGGTCTTCAAGGAAGGCTTGGGGGTAAAATGGTTTATGAACATGGGGCAGGCGTTAAACCCTTGATGGAGAAAACTCATACATACGAGGAATAAAGGACTTAAAATTAAATACTTCCAAATCCCACCGGAGGTAAGGAGATGAACCTAACCATATACCTCATAACCGATGACAAATACTTCAAGGGAAGGGACGTTCTCCAAACTATAGAACAGGCTCTCCAGGGTGGAGTGACTGCAGTTCAGTATCGTTTTAAGAACAAAACCACAAGGGAGATGTATGAGGAGCTCTTAAAGATTCGGGAGCTAACGAGGAAGTATAACGCTGACCTTGTGGTGAACGACAGGGTTGACCTTGCCTTGGCGGTTGAGGCTGACGGTGTTCACGTAGGAAAGAAGGATTTACCGCCGGAGGCGGTCAGAAAAATAGTTGGAGACAAGATGTATATAGGCTATACCTGCAACTCCTTGGAAGAAGTGAAGCAGGCTCAGGAACTTCCTATTGATTACATAGGCTTCGGTTCCATTTATCACACATCTACTAAGGAAAACTATAAACTCGTAGGACTGGAAGCTTTTCAGGAGGCTGTAAGAATTTCCAAGAAACCTATTGTCTGCATAGGGGGAATAATGCCTTACAGGGTTCCGGAGGTCATAAAGGCGGGCTGCAGAAACATAGCGACTTCTGCGGGAATCCTGGGTTTTGCGGACGTAAAGAAGGCGGCGGAGGAATTTAAGAGGGCTTACAAGGAGACTATGCGTATGCTTATGCTCATGGGAAAGGCGTAAAATAAAGGTATGGACCAGGATTTGGTAGTTTCTTTGGGAAGGCAAGCTCTTGAGATGACCTTAATTCTCGCCCTTCCCGTTCTTCTTTCCACTTTCGTTGTAGGTCTTGCTGTCAGCATTTTACAAGCGGCTACGCAGATTCAGGAGATGACCCTTTCTTACATACCGAAGGTAATTACTGCCTACCTGGTTCTCTTTTTCCTCGGCGGTTGGATGGTTATGAAGATAGTTGACTTTGCGACAGAAATTTTCGCTAACATTCCTGTATGGATAAAGTAGCAGACGAGAATTTTTTATTAACACTTCTCCTCTTATATTTTCGCATTGTTTTACTATTTTTTATGCTTCCCTTTTTAGGCTCTCCCTTTATTCCCGTAAGGGTAAGGCTGCTTCTGGCTTTTTCCTTTGCCTTTGTGGTTCTGTTGAATAATCCTTCAGTAGAACCTTTAATTTTTAACACCTTTGAGGAGTTTATTCTTAAAGCTCTCAGCGAACTTAGCTTTGGATTCTTGGCTTCCCTCATTTTGAGATTTATCTTTGAGGCTTTAATAGTTGCTGGAGAGCTTGTGGCAGTTCACGCCGGCTTAGGATTCTTACAAATGTTCCTTCCAGGGCAGCAACAGATGAGTTTGATGGCTGGATTTTTCTCCATTTATGGAACGGTTCTCTTTCTGTCCGTAGGCGGAGCTGAAATTATGCTGATAGCTTTATCCGATAGCGTTAAGAATATGCCTCCGGGCTCTTTTGATATTTTTTCCCTGAATCCTGATTTATACCTTCGGTTTTTTTACGAGAGCTTTAGCTTAGGAGTGAAGCTCTCTTTACCTGTTTTGATAACTGCACTCCTTCTGAATATCGTCCTTGCGGTCGTAAACAGGTTCATTCCTCAGATGAACGTCTTCATGGTAGGTCTTCCTCTGCAGGTTGCCGTTGGTCTTATTGTTCTCCTTTTATCTCTGCCGGTCATCACTCTCACTATGAGTGAACACTTCAGGGAGTTTCTTATTTATTTTGTTAGGTTTTTAGGTTCTTGACTCACTCTTTCTTTATTTCCGTTCCAAGAACTTTATATAGTAATTGTCTAATTTCCTTTATCTCTTCTTCCAGCTTATCCAGTCTGCGGCTTACGTCTTCAAACCTTCTATCCATATCCTGTCTGAGGTCTTCAATCCGTTTGTTTACTATATCAATCTGCCTGTTAATAGCGTCAATCTGTCTATTTATGAGAAATACGAAGATAGACATAAATCCTGCAATACCAAAAATTATTGTTAAAACTTGAAACCAGTCCATTACCTATAATTTACTCCTTCTTAATTTCCGTCCCGAGAACTTTGTAGAGGAGCTGGCGAATCTCCCTTATTTCTTCTTTGAGTTCTGTAAATTTTTGGTCAACTTCCCTTTCAAGTTTCTCAAACCTTCTGTCCATGTCGTGCCTGAGGTCGTCTATCCGTTTATTCATCAAAAGCATGAAAATTCCCATAAATCCCGCCGTTCCGAAAATTATCGTTAAAACTTGTCCCCACTCCATTACCTATAATTTATTACCTTTATTCAAAACCGCACAAACCTGTCCTAAGGCGATTCCTCCGTCGTTTGTGGGAACTTTTTGGTGGGTATAAACCTTAAATCCTTCCTTCTCTAAAAGTTCCTTTATCTTGGAAACGAGCGGGTTATTTTGCATAACACCACCGGAGAGGCAAACTGTAGGAATTTGGGCTTCATTTGCTACTTCTAAGCATACTCTTGCGAGAGTATTTATAAATCTACTTGCAACTTTTTGGGGATTTTTCTCTTTTAAAATTTCGTAAAAAGTCTCTTTAAAGTCTATTTTTTCACTTTTAATCGTAAAAGGGTAGCAAGATTTTTCCGAAGGGTCGTATAAATCTTCAAGCATCATAGCGGCTTGACCTTCGTAGCTAAGACGCTGTCTTATTCCCAAAAGAGAGGCTACCGCGTCAAAGAGTCTTCCCGCGGAAGAAGAAAGGGGAGCGTTTACACCTTTTTCCCAAGCCCTGTAGAGGGTTTTTAGCTCAGCTTCTTTGAAGGCTCTTGTTGTGGGAATGTCTAAGTTTAGTGCTTCCTCTCCGAAAAGCTCAAAGAGAAGAGAGAGAGCCACTCTCCTTGGCTCCTTTACCGCTTTTTCTCCTCCGAGGAGCTTTATGTAGGAAAAGTGTTTAAACCTTTCAAAACCTTCGTAATCTGCAACCAGAAACTCCCCTCCCCAGAGGTTGCCGTCCGTCCCGTATCCTGTTCCGTCCCAGGCTATTCCTAGGACTTTCTCCTTTAAGCCGTTTTCAGCCATGCAAGAAAGAATATGAGCGTAGTGGTGCTGGACCTGAATGAGGGGAACGCTCATCTCCTTTGTAAACTCTTTTGCGAACCTTGTGGTCTCGTATCTTGGGTGAAGGTCGCAGACCACAACTTCGGGTCTAAACTCGTATAGCTCCATTAAATCTTTAACACACTCCTCAAATACGCGAAGCGTCTCTAAGTTTTCTACATCACCTATGTGTTGGCTTAAAAAGACTTTATCGTCAAAGGCTAAGGCAAAGGTGTTTTTCAGCATTCCTCCGACCGCGAGGACTTTCTTGGGA